>NZ_LYSP01000075.1:0-11919 GCF_001728945.1 Pseudomonas sp. ENNP23 | reverse complement strand
CAGTCGTTGAAAAGGAACCAAAAAACTTGCCCCTGCATCCGAACTAGGCGTCCCCGCCCGACTGCGTCGGGTTCCCTCGCTACGTCATCGCTCCAGGGGTACGCGCTGACGGGCCATCCCTGGCCCGGCAGCGCTCTCGCGACATCCATGTCGCTCAACCCCTTCCTCGATAACTCCGCTCGGCCTCCTGAAGGGGCGCTGTCCCCGCCTCACCTTCTCAGCGAGATGGTGGAGCAAGCGTGCGCTTCATGTGCGTTGCGAACGACAACGGCTCTATGGCTGTTAAGCCTCCCTACAAATCCCTGGCTCAGTCGTCCCGAGTCAGCACTTCCAGCAGTTCGATCTCGAACACGAGGTTGGAGCCGGGGGTGATGTGGGCGCCGACCTGGCGGTCGCCGTAGGCCAGGTGGGCGGGGACGTGGAGCTTGCGCTTGCCGCCGACCTTCATGCCCATCAGACCCTGGTCCCAGCCCTTGATCACGCGGCCGGTGCCGATCACGCACTGGAAGGGGCGGCCTTTCTGGTAGGAGGAGTCGAACAGGGTGCCGTCCTCCAGCCAGCCGTTGTACTGGGTGGTGATCAGCGCGCCCTTGACCACGGCCTTGCCGTCGCCTTCGAGCAGGTCTTCGATCTTCAGTTCATCGCTCATGGGAGTCGCTCCGGTGGGGAAGGCGCGCGTTTTCGCAGGAAGCGCGGCGTTTGGCAAGGTGCCGGTCGCGGGGCGACCGGCCTCCGGCTCAGGCTTCGGCGGGCTCTTCCGGCTCCTGCTGCTGCAGGGTCCACATCTGCGCGTAGGTGCCGCCGGCTTCCAGCAGCTCCCGGTGGGTGCCCTTTTCGATCACCCGGCCGGCGTCGAGCACCAGGATCTGGTCGGCGTCCATCACCGTCGACAGGCGGTGGGCGATGACCAGGGTGGTGCGGCCTTCCTGGATGCGGTCGAGGGCGGTCTGGATGGCCTTCTCGGACTTGGAGTCCAGCGCCGAGGTGGCCTCGTCGAAGATCAGGATCGCCGGGTTCTTCAGCAAGGCCCGGGCGATGGCGACGCGCTGCTTCTCGCCGCCGGAGAGCTTCAGGCCGCGCTCGCCCACCGGGGTTTCGTAGCCGTCGGGCAGGCGCTGGATGAAGTCATGGATGTGGGCGGCGCGGGCGGCGGCCTCCACCTCTTCGCGGGTGGCGTCGGGGCGGCCGTAGCGGATGTTGTAGTAGATGCTGTCGTTGAACAGCACCGTGTCCTGGGGAACGATGGCGATGGCACCGCGCAGGGACGACTGGGTCAGCTCCCGCAGGTCGTGGCCGTCGATGCGGATGTGGCCGCTGTCGATGTCGTAGAAGCGGTAGAGCAGGCGGGCGAGGGTGGACTTGCCCGAGCCGGAGTGCCCCACCACCGCCACCGTGCCGCCGGGCGGGATCTCGAAGTCCACGCCGTGGAGGATCTCCCGGCGCGGGTCGTAGCCGAAGTGCACGTTCTCGAAGCGCACCCGGGGCCGGGTGGCCTGCAGCGGTACGGCGCCCTCGGCGTCGCGCACGTCCTGGCGCTCGTCCAGCAGGCCGAACAGCCGCTCCATGTTGGTCAGCGACTGCTTCACCTCGCGGTACATCATGCCGAGGAGGAACAGCGGCGCGGAGAGCTGCAGCAGGTAGGTGTTCACCAGCACCAGGTCGCCGATGGTCAGCTCGCCGGCCACCACGCCGGCAGCGGCGCGCCACATCATCGCGGTCACGCCCAGGGCGACGATGGCGGTCTGGCCCAGGTTGAGCAGGGCCAGGGACTTGGTCGCCTTGACCTTGGCGTTCTCCAGGTGGCGCAGGTTCTCGTCGTAGCGTGCCGCTTCGTGGGCTTCGTTGTTGAAGTACTTCACCGTCTCGTAGTTGAGCAGCGAGTCCACCGCGCGCTCGTTGGCGCGGGTGTCCGCCTCCACCGAGGCGCGGTAGTAGGCGGTGCGCCACTCGGTCACCGCCACCGTCCACAGGGCGTAGGCCACCAGGGTGGCGAGGGTGATGAGGGCGAAGCCCCAGTCATAGGCCCACACCAGCACGGCGGTGACCATGACGATCTCCACCAGGGTCGGGACGATGGTGTAGAGGGTCCAGTCCAGCAGGTCGGAGATGGCGCTGCCGCCGCGCTCCACGTCCCGCGCCACGCCGCCGGTGCGCCGGCCCAGGTGGAACTTGAGGCTGAGGCCATGCAGGTGCTGGAACACCTGCAGGGTGATCTGCCGCGAGGCCCGCGCCATGACCCGGGCGAATACCACCTGGCGCAGCTCGGTGAACAGGGTCACGCCGATGCGTGCGGCACCGTAGGCCAGCAGCAGGCCGGCCGGCAGCACCACCAGGCTGGGGGCGACGTTGAGCTGGTCGACGATCTGCTTGAGCGCCATGGGCACGTAGAGGTTGACCAGCTTGGCCGCGAGGATCAGCCCCAGGGCCACGGCGATGCGCCCGGTGTAGGGGCGTAGGTAGGGGAGGAGGGTGGCGATCACCGCGGCATCGCCACGGGCGTTCGCCTGGCGCGCCACCGGGGCGGCGCCGTCATGGGGGCTGCCGGCGTCCGCCGGCGGGGTCTGGGTCTGTTCGTCGAGGGCTGCCATCGCCCACCTGCCTTGTGTCGTCGAGAAGGGGCGACCTTACTCCAGCGCCGGCGCGGGTGCGAATCGCATTGGTCGATGGTGGTCATCGACCGCTGGTGGGCGGTCAGGCGTCGCGCAGCACCTTGCGTTCGACGTCCTGGCCGTCGAAGCCGTGCTCCAGCTTCACCTTCAGTGCCAGGTCGGTGCGCGAGTCGGCGAAGCGCAGCGCATCGGCCAGGCTGACGCGGTTGGCCTCGACCAGGCGGAACAGGCTCTGGTCGAAGCTGCACATGCCGGTCTCCAGGGCGTTCTCGATGGCGTCCTTGAGTTCGTGCAGTTCGTCGCGCAGCACCAGGTCACGCACGTGGGGCGTGCCCAGCATCAGTTCCACGGCGGCCACGCGCTTGTGGTCGATGCCCGGCACCAGGCGCTGGCCGACCATGGCCAGGAGGTTCTGCGAGAGGTCGGCGAGCACCTGCTTGCGCGCCTCGTCGGGGAAGAAGCGGGTGACGCGCTCGATGGCGTGGCGGGCACTGGTGCCGTGCAGCGTGGCTACGCACAGGTGGCCGGTCTCGGCGTAGTGCAGGGCGTGCTGCATGGTGTCGGCGTCGCGCACCTCGCCGAGCATGATCACGTCCGGTGCCTCGCGCAGGACGTTGCGCAGCGCGGCGGCGAAGCTGTGGGTGTCCAGGCCCACCTCGCGCTGGTCGACGATGGAGCGACGGTGCGGGTGGAGGAACTCGATGGGGTCTTCGATGCAGATGATGTGGCCGCTGCGCTGGGCGTTGCGGTGGTCGAGCATGGCCGCCAGGGTGGTGGACTTGCCGGAGCCGGCGGCACCCACCACCAGGATCAGGCCACGGTCCTGCAGGGCCAGCTTCTCCAGCACCGGTGGCAGACCGAGGCTCTCCAGGCTGGGGATGCTGGTCTTGATCAGGCGCACCACCATCGAGACCTCGCCCCGCTGCAGGTACATGTTGGCGCGGAAGCGGCCACTGCCGGGCAGGCTGACGGCCAGATTCATCTCCCATTCGCGCTCGAACTCGGCGACCTGGGCGGGGGACATGAGCTGGTAGGCGAGCTGGCGCACGTCGCCGGGTTGCAGGGCGCGTTCGCCCACGGGCCGGGCGTGGCCTTCGATCTTGATGTGGGGCGGCGAGCCGACGCTGAAGAACATGTCGGAGCCCTGGTGCTGGTGCAGCAGGTCCAGGTAGGTGAATACGCCGGGGACCGTGTCGAGGGAGTCGCTCATCCCGCCTCCTTGCTGGGTGGATCGGGCAAGCCTAGCAGTGGGCGCGCGGGGCGTGCGATCCGGCACGGCGTCGCAGGGGGGAAGAGGGGGGAGGGGCGAAGGGCGCGTGGAAAGGCCCGGCGCTGCCGGGCCTCGGGGTGGATCAGTCCTGGCGGCTGGTGACTTCCACCAGGTGGTAGCCGAACTGGGTCTTCACCGGGCCCTGGACCACGCCGACCGGCGCGCTGAAGACCACGGTGTCGAACTCGCGGACCATCTGGCCGGGGCCGAAGGAACCGAGGTTGCCGCCGTCACGGCTGGAGGGGCAGGTGGAGTTGTCCTTGGCGACCTGGGCGAAGTCGGCACCGCCTTCGATGGCGGCTTTCAGTTCGTTGCACTTGGCTTCGCTGGAAACCAGGATGTGGCGGGCGGTTGCGCGGGGCATGGGAGGACTCCTCTGGAAAAGCGCAGAGCCTACCGCAATGCGCCGGCCAGTCAAACGCCGTCGGGGCACCTCTAAAAACTACCTGCGTTGCCATCGCGGCGTTAAAAACAGGCTCGTGCGCGAGTCCGATCAAAATGCTCATTTACCCCGCGTAAACTGCGCTTTTTCGCTTGTTTTTGCCTTGCGCTGGCTGCCTCGCCTACGTTTTTAGAGGCGCCTGTGGGGGCTGGACAACGGCGCGCGGCTGCCCAAGTATCGCCGCGCGTTTCGTCCCGGAGTCGTCCATGCGCCTTGCCCTGTCCGCCCGCTGCCTCGGGTTGCTGTTGTTGTCCGCCTCGCCCGCCTTTGCCGCGTCCTGCCCGGCGGGGCAGACGCAGGTCTGCCTGGGGGGCTGCATCTGCGTGCCGGACCCGGACGGGGTGATCGGCCCGGCCCAGCAGCGGGTCGGCGAGGTGGCGGCCACCTCCCTGGAGGGCTGGATCCTGCGCTCCCGCGCCTCGGCACTGAGCCAGGGCACTGCGCCGATCCCGCCGGCGATCCGCCAGGTGCTGCTGCCGTACTACCCCACCGACGTGCTCGACAACGTGCGCTACCGGGTGGGCGATGCCGACGACATGGCCGCCGCCCGCACCATGCTGCAGAACCCCGACATCAAGGCGGTGACGCTGGTGGACGTGATCGTCTTTCGCAACGAGGCCCTGGCCCAGGATGCCGTGCTCTGGGCCCACGAGCTGTTCCACGTCCAGCAGTACCGCCAGTGGGGCAGCCTGGAGTTCGCCCGGCGCTACACCCGCGATTACGACGCGGTGGAGTCGCCGGCCTACCGCCAGCAGTTCGACGTGGCCCGCGAGCTGCGGCAGCAGGCTATGCGCCCGGCCAACTGATCAGGCCGGGGTGTCGTCCCGGCCGATGTCGACGCGCTTGCCGATGTCCCGCAGGCGGGCGAGCTGGTCCACCACCGAGGGCGCTTCGTCCAGGCTGCCGACGAAGGTCCACAGGTAGGTCATCACCGCATAGATGTGCCCGGCCTTGACCTGCTCGGCAGAGGCCAGGCAGGTGATGGCGACCACGAACAGCAGCGCAGCCATCACCCCCAGCAGCAGGTAGGCCACTGCCTCGCGGTCGGAGAGCCGTACCCGCAGGCTCGACAGGTGCCGGTAGTGGCGTAGCAGGCTGCCCCGGCCGACCCGACCCACCAGCGCCACTTCCTGCTCCAGGCGGTCGTTCAGGCGCTCGTGCAGGGTCTGGTTGCGGGCGGCGAAGCGCGGCAGGCAGGCCAGGCACAGCGAGAGGGCCAGCAGGCAGGCCGCACCCACCCAGGGCTCGATGGCCAGCAGCATCGCGGCGGCACCGACGATGGAGACCAGGGCGGTGGCGATGATCGGGATCTGCTTCTCGAAGAAGTCGACGAACTCCCGTGCCAGCACCACCCGTGCCGCCACCTTTGAGGTGCCGTGCTGCTGCTGGCGCTGGTGCAGCACCACCGGCACCGCCAGCTCGGCATAGATGCGGGTGAAGGTGCGGGTGTCCACCGCACGGCGCGCCGCGCCCACCACCCAGAAGGCCAGCACCACCAGCGCATAGAGCACCGCCAGGCGCGCTTCGCCACGCACGATGGCGTCGATGGCGAACCCGGCGAACAGCGGGTAGGCCAGCATCAGCAGGTTCTCCAGGGCGACCAGGGAGAAGGTGCCCAGCAGCTTGCCGGGGTAGGCGCAGGCGATGGCCTTGAGGGTGGTGGCGGCGGATTGCTGGCCGAGGCGGGCGCCAGTGGAGGCCAGTTGCTCGGTATCGAGGGGGTGCATCGTCGGTTGACCGTAGTGAGTGGGGAGGGGCCGCGCTATGATTTGAGCGGCCGCTCAATTTTCCTTGAGCAGTCGCTCAAAATTCAAGAGCCACTCATCTCCCGGAGACCTCATGGCCCGTCCCCCCGTTGCCGAACGCAAGGATCAGATCATCACCGCCGCCCTGGAGCTGTTCCTGCGCAACGGCCTGGCCAGCGTCTCCACCCGTGACCTGGCGGAGCACACGGGGTTGTCCCGCAGCCACCTGTATCACTACTTCAGTGACTGGAAGACCCTGCGCCGGGCGGCGTTCGAGCGCTTCTCCGAGGAGCAGCTGGCCGGCACTCAGGCGTTGCTCCAGGGGCTCGACCCTGAGCCTGCGCTCATCGCGCTGATGCGCGATTGCCTGCCGGCGCGCAAGGACGACGCGGCCTGGACGCTGTGGCTGGATGCCTGGGACGAATCCCTGCACGACCCGGAGCTGGCCGAGGCCTACCGGCTGGCGCTCGGCCAATGGCAAGGGCTGCTGCTGGGGCTGATCGCCGAGGGATGCGCCAGTGGGGTGTTCAGTTGCGATGACCTGCCTCGGGCCACCCGGCAGATCACCGCCCTGGCCAACAGCTACGCGGCGGACCTGCTGCTGGAGCCCTCGCCCATCACCCTGGAGGCGGCGCTGGAGGAAATCATCGAAGTGGTGGGCTTGCTACTGGGGACGCCCAGGCTGGGCGCACGGCTGAAGCCAGCGTGAGGAGTGCCCGCGCTGTGACGCGCGGGGCGCGGTCAATGGACCGTGGTGCCCGGCGCGTCCAGCAGGCGCTGGGCCGAGGTCAGCCGCTCCAGTTCGCGGCGCACCATGTTGGCGTATTCCGGCGGCTTGAACTGGTAGAGCTCGGTGGCCACCCAGGCCAGCCAGCGCGGGCCGAGGGCGACGCGCTGGGCCAGCAGGCGCAACGCGTCGGCGCGGGCGCGTTCGGCGTGTTCCTCGTGGAAGTCCCGGCGGCTCATCAGGCCACGGAGAGGCCCACGTAGACGTTCTGCACGTCATCGTGGCCGTCGAGGGCTTCGAGGAAGGCCTCCACTTCCTCCAGCTCGGCGCCGGAGAGGGTGACCGGGTTCTTGGCCTTGTAGCCGAGGTTGGCCGAATGCACGGTGAAGCCGAAGTCCGGCAGGGCCTTGCACACGGCATCCAGGTCGGTGGGCTCGGTGTAGAACACGCTGGTGTTGTCGTCACCGGGCTCGAAGTCCTGGGCACCGGCTTCGATGGCGGCCAGTTCCACGTCGGCATCGGCGCTGGCCGGCTCGGCCTCGATGATGCCCAGGTGGTCGAAATCCCAGGACACGGAGCCGGAGGTGCCCAGTTGGCCCTTGCGGAACAGCACGCGGATTTCTGCCACGGTGCGGTTCAGGTTGTCGGTCAGGCACTCGACGATCACCGGCACACGGTGCGGGGCGAAGCCTTCGTACAGGGTGCGCTCGTAGTTGACCACCTCACCGGACAGCCCGGCGCCTTTCTTGATGGCGCGCTCCAGGGTGTCCTTGGGCATGGAGGCCTTCTTGGCCTGGTGAACGGCCAGGCGCAGCTTGGGGTTCATGTCCGGGTCGGCGCCGTTGCGCGCAGCGATCATGATTTCCTTCACCAGCTTGCCGAAGATCTTCCCTCGGGCGTTGGCGGCGGCTTCTTTGGGTTTGGCTTTCCACTGGGCGCCCATGGCGTATCTCCCGCAGGTTGATGGGGCGGACGTGACCGTCCGGCAGGGCGGCGATTCTACCGGGCCAGCAGGGGCGCCTGCCAGCGGGGCGCCGAGCGGTGCGCGGGGGTTCACGGCACCAGGGCCCGGTGCGACCAATGGGCAGTCACTGCCACCAGGCTCCGCTCGCTACAATCCGCGCTTTGCCCGGAGCCCTCCATGAGCCACGCGCCCTACGGCGTCGGCGATGCCTCTTACCAGGCCGCCGGCGGCATCGACGGTTTGCGCCGTCTGGTCGACGACTTCTACCAGCAGATGGACAGCCTGCCCGAGGCGGCGGCGCTGCGCCGGCTGCACCCCGAGGACCTGGCGCCCTCGCGGGACAAGCTGGCCTGCTTCCTCAGCGGCTGGCTGGGCGGCCCGCGCCTGTTCAGCGAGAAATACGGCGCCATCGCCATCCCGGCATTCCACGCCCGCTGGCCCATCGACGAGGGCCTCAGCGAGGCATGGCTGCTGTGCATGGAGCGGGCGATCGCCCGGCAGGGCTACGCGGCGGACTTCGCCGAGTACCTGCTGGTGCAGTTGCGGGTGCCGGCCGCGCGGGTGGTGCAGGCCGCCCGGGCGCGGCACGGCTTGCCGGGCTGAGGCTCAGCGCCGGCGGCGCAGGTCGTCGAGGAAGCTGCAGGCCTGATCGATGTCTTCGCCCCAGGCCAGCAGCCACGGCTGTTCGCCGCACCACTGCATGAAGCGCAGCAGCAGCCCGAGCTGCTGCGCATCCAGCGCGCCGAGGCGGGTGCGGGTGTCCTCGCGGTAGGCGGGGGAGGGGTTGAGGTTGAGGATGAGGAAGCCCAGCAGCAGGTTGATCTCATCGGGCGGTGACTCCAGCACCAGCCGCAGGTAGGAGGGCAGCGCCCAGCGCCAGCCGGCGGCGGAGAGGCTGCTCATGTCATCGTGCAGCCAGAAGAGGGCCTCCATCGGCAGCTTGCGCCCGGGCCAGATGGCCAGCTCCGTGCGCAGCATGTCGCAGGCCTCGCAGCCGCTGGGGTGAAAGGACAGGTCCGGGCCTTCGGGCTTGTCCACCGGGGGCAGCAGGCGGTCCAGTTCGTCGAGCAGTTCCAGCCGGTCCATGTCAGCCCCTCCGCTGTCGCAGGGGGAAACGGACGTGGTCGGGGGTTCGCAGGGCAGGGCTCATGGGGTTCCTTCCATGGGGTGGTGGGGTGTTGGGTGCCACGTTCTGGGACGGTCGTCCGGGCGGTCGCCGATGATGCTCGCTGCGTGGTGCCGAGCGTTGCCTTGCGTCAACATGTGCGCTTTTCACGGAGGAAAACCATGCCTGTCCAGTACCCGCTGACCACCTATGAGCTCGTTGTCCTGGCCATTCCAGTCGTACTGGTTCTGGTGCTTTTGGGATGGCTGGGCTTGACCGTCCGTCGAGCGCCGGGTCTGGCTTCGCTATGGGTGGCGGCCCTTGGGGTGGGGAGCGGTTACGTGCTTTTTGTCGGCAACCTGGTCGCCAAGGGATTGCAGCAAGCGTCGCTGGAATGGCCGCTCAGTCTTCCACTGGCTGTGTGCACGGTATTGCTGCTGTTGGGGGCGTGGCGCTATCGGTTCGAAGGGCTGCGAACCGTTGGGGTGGTGGTGATCGGTGCGGTCATGTTGCTGGCAAGCATGCTGCCGACCTGGTTCGTGTTCGGCTGCATGACCACCTCGGTCTGCCTGTAAGCCCAAACTCCGGCTGATTCCCCTGTCATCCCCGGCCGCTCCCGTGCTGGGGTCGCTGACGGTGTGCCTGGGCGTGGGTAATCTGCGCGCCCTTTTACTTGCCGGCGCTGCCCATGAATCCGTTGCCCATCGTCCTGCTGGTTGCCCTCGGCCTGGTGCCTGCCGTGGCTGATGCCCGCTCCGTCGACACGGTTGTGGCATCGCCCGCCCCGGCCTCGCTCGGGCTGCCGCCGCTGGAGCCGGTGCAGGGAGACCTGCGCGGCGCGCGGCTGCTGCATCAGGCGGACTGGTTGCGGGTGCAGTTCCTGGCGCCAGGCCAGCGTGGAGCGGCCGAGGCGGCGTTGAGTGCGCTCAAGGCCAGCGGGGCGCCGGGCCCAGGCGTGCTGGGCAGTGTGCCGCTGGTGCCGTTGCCCGATGCACTGGAGCGCCTGGCCGCGCGGCTCGGCGTCACGCCAGGACCAGCGCCAGTGATAGTGGCCGAGGGGCAGATGCTGGGGCGGCTCGCCCAGGGGTTCAGCCTGCCCGTGGGGCGCGGCGCCTGGCTCTACGGCTACACCGGCCCGCGTGGGCTGCTGGCGCTGGGCGCCGTGCTGGAGGAGGGGGCGGACTCCCAGGCCTTGATGGGCGCGTTCCTCGCCCTCAACCGCGAGCACGGCCTGCTGCTGGTGGACTGGCCCCAGCGGCTGCTGTTGATTGGCGCCGATGCCAAGGGCCAGGTGCAGGGCTGGCGGCCCTGAACGGGTCTATTCCGGTGCGAATGGCCTGGGATTTGCCCGGCCCCCGTGGTTGAATCCACCCCTATCCGTCCGGCCGGGCAACCAATCGCCCGTCTGCCGGCCATACGCCCTTCCGATAAGCCGCGACCCCAGCCCCGAGCGGGCTCGCGCACCCGGGCGCAACCCGTCCAAGGAGGCATCCATGCGCGTCACCTCTAACGTCCTGCGGCTGGCGGCCCTGTCGTTGGGCCTGTTGCTCGCCCAAGGCGCCCGTGCCGGCGATGAAGCGCAACTGATCGAAGCCCTCAACGCCTACCGCGGCCAGGTGCAGAGCTGTGCCGGCCAGGCTTCCCTGGAGCTGCCGCCGCTCACCACCGACCCCCGCCTGGTGATTTCCGCCACCACCATGGGCGACCTGCAGGAGGCGATGACCCAGTCGCGCTACCCCATGGTCAACGTCCAGGCCATCAGCCTCTCCGGCCCCCGCGATGCGCAGTCGGCGATGAAGGCCATCCGCGAGAGCTTCTGCCAGGTGGTGCTGGACCCGCAGTTCGTCGACATCGGCGTCAGCCGCGATGACCGCGAGTGGCGCATCGTCCTGGCTCGGCCGCTGCTCACCGGACGCCTGGGCGACTGGCAGGCCGAGGGCCAGAAACTGCTGGAGCAGGTCAACACCGCCCGCGCCCAGTCCCGCCAGTGCGGCACCCAGTTCTTCGCCGCCGCCGCGCCGCTGAGCTGGAACGCCTCCCTGGCCACGGCGGCCGAAGGGCACTCCCGCGCCATGGCCAACAACAACTTCTTCGACCACAAGGACCGCGACGGCCGCACCCCGGGTGACCGCGCCGAACTGTCCGGCTACATCGGCCGGCAGATCGGCGAGAACATCGCCGCCGGCCAGGACACCTCGCGCAAGGTGCTCGACGGCTGGCTCGCCAGCCCCGGCCACTGCGCCAACCTGATGAACCCGCAGTTCCGCGACCTGGGTGCCGCCTACTCGGTGGACCCGAAGAGCGACGCCGGCATCTACTGGACCGCGCTGTTCGGCAGCCAGTGACCCCGCGCCGGCCTCAGGGCCGGCGTTTCGTACCCGCCCGCCGCGCCGGCTCCCGCGTGGCGGCGCGGGCCGCCACTTTCATCAGGCGCTGGAAGGTGGGGCAGGTCAGGTGGTCCTCCGCCGGGCAGTCCACCGCGTGGCGCAGGCTGTCGCGGATCGCCGACAACTGGCGGATGGTCGCGTCCAGCGCGTCGGCCTGTTGCGCCAGGCGCTGGCGGTCCAGGGTCGGTTGCCGTGCGCTGCCGAGCAGGGCGCCGATGTCGTCCAGCGAGAACCCCGCCGCCCGTCCCATGGCGATCAGCGCCAGCCGCTCCAGCACGTCGGCGTTGAACACCCGCTTCATGCCGGCGCGGCCGATGGAGCGGATCAGCCCCTTCTCTTCGTAGTAGCGCAGCGTCGAGGCCGGCAGGCCGGAGTTTCTTGCCACCTGGGCGATGTCCATCTCTTTCATGCTTGACCTCAAGTCGACTTGAACTGGCAGCCTGATTCCACGGGCGTTCCGTGACAGTGGAGGAGCTAAGCATGAACGGTGAGACGGTGGTAGCGGTGGTGGGGATCGGCGTGGGCGCGACCCTGGTGATGGACCTGTGGGGCTGGCTGCTGCGTCGGCTGACCGGCAGCGCCGGGCTGGACTACGCCCTGGCGGGGCGCTGGGTCGGGCACATGCCCCGTGGCCGCTTCCGCCACGCCGGCATCGGCCGTGCCGCGCCGG
>NZ_LYSP01000074.1:0-12112 GCF_001728945.1 Pseudomonas sp. ENNP23 | reverse complement strand
GCAGTCGCCCCAAAAGGAGCCAAAAAGGCTTGCCCCTGCATACGGCCCGACTACGTCGGGTCCCCTCGCTACATCGTCGTTCCAGGGGCACGCGCTGACGGGCCATCCCTGGCCCGGCAGCGCTCTCGCGACATCCATGTCGCTCAACCCCTTCCACGACGATTCCGCTCGGCCTCCTGAAGGGGCACTGTCCCCGCCCAACCTCTCAAGCCAAGCACTGGTTCTATGTGCGCCCGGACGTAGAGCGCGAGGCGTACAGAAACGAAAACGGGCCCTTGCGGGCCCGTCTGCGGAATAAAACGGCTACGGCAAGCCGCAGCCAGGGCCGGGGCGGCCCAAGGGAATCAGTCGTCGTTCATGCGCGAGTGGGTGCGGGTGTCCTTCATGAACACATACACCAGCAGCGAGCAGGCGATGCAGGCCGTCACGTACCAGTAGAAGCCGCTCTCCATGCCGATGCTCTTGAACCACAGCGCGATGTATTCGGCGGTGCCGCCGAAGATGGACACGGTCAGCGCGTAGGGCAGGCCCACGCCCAGGGCGCGGATCTCGGTGGGGAACAGCTCGGCTTTCACCACGGCGTTGATCGAGGTGTAGCCACTGACGATCACCAGCGCCGCCATGATCAGGAAGAACGCGCCCCACCAGGTCTCGACGGTGTGCAGGGTGCTGAGGATCGGGTAGGTGAACAGGGTGCCCAGCACGCCGAAGGCGATCAGGATCGGGCGTCGGCCGATCTTGTCCGAGAGCGCGCCGATGATGGGTTGCAGCAGCATGAACAGGAACAGCGTGGCGGCCGAGATCATGGTCGAGTCGCCTTTGCTCATGCCCACGGTGTTGACCAGGTACTTCTGCATGTAGGTGGTGTAGGTGTAGAAGGCCAGGGTCCCGCCCATGGTCAGGCCAACCACGGTCAGCACTTCCTTGGGATGGCGCATCAGGGTGCGCAGCAGGCTTTCCTTGGGCTTGTCCTTCTTCTGGGTGAAGGAGTCGGTCTCCTCCATGCCGCGACGCAGGAACATCGCCACCACGGCACAGGCCGCGCCGATGAAGAAGGGCACGCGCCAGCCCCAACTGTCCAGCTGCTCGGTGGTCAGGGTCTGCTGCAGCACGATCAGCACCGCCAGGGCGATGAGCTGGCCGGAGATCAGCGTCACGTACTGGAAGCTGGAGTAGAAGCCGCGCTGTTCCTTGGTGGCCATCTCCGACAGGTAGGTGGCGGAGGTGCCGTATTCACCGCCCACCGAGAGGCCCTGCAGCAGGCGGGCGATCACCAGCAGGATGGGCGCGGCGATGCCGATGCTCTCGTAGCTGGGGGTCAGGGCGATGATCAGCGAGCCGAAGCACATCAGCAGCACCGAGGCGAGCAGGGCGGCCTTGCGGCCCTTGCGGTCGGCGTAGATGCCCATCAGCCAGCCGCCGATGGGGCGCATCAGGAAGCCCACGGCAAAGATCGCGGCGGTGTTCAGCAATTGAGCGGTCAGGTCGCCCTGGGGGAAGAAGGCTTTGGCGAAGTACAGCGAGAAGGCGGCGTAGACGTACCAGTCGTACCACTCCACCAGGTTGCCCACAGAGCCGCTGAAGATCGACTTGATGCGCTGGGACGTGGTGCGGGGTGTTGCTGAGGCAGTCAGGGTGCTGGAGCTGTCCATCGTGGTTCCTCGAGTCGTTGTTGTTGTGCGCACGGACTGGCCGGGCTTGGACAGGCCCCATAGCAGGACCTGTGCCAGGCACTGGAGGCCGCGCCGTTGCTGGGGTTCGGCTCGATGGAGGGGCTTCGCTGCGCGGAATCCCGCCGATGCCGGAACGGGCGATGAGCGGGTTGTTGCCGAGTGCCCGGTGCTGGCGTGCGCATACCTTCTTCATGGTTTCCGGGCACCCCGCCGCACATGGGAAGCGCCAGGGGCAGGTGTTCATCCCCGATTCCGGTGGAGCACAGTGTGGACAAGCTGTGGGCAGCTTCCCCTATGCCCCGTAATCCGTCGGTTTCAGGCATTCGATCAGGATTTGCACAGGGCAAGGACTGTGGATGGGCGTCCGCCCTGTGGGCGACTGTCCCCAAATGGCGTGGATGAGCCTGTGGAAAAGCTGTAGCCACCCCGCCAGAGGCCAGGCTGCAAGCTATCTGTGGAGGGTTGATCACTTAATGTCCAACGGGATAAGTGAGCGGATACGGCCTGTTGGGTATCGTCCCCAATTCCCGTGGACGGTACTGTGCCCAAGCTGTGGATAGATCGACAAGACCCAGTATCAACAAGGCTTTCAGGCCTTCGTACAGATTCTGATCAGTAGCTGGGCCCTGCCATGCGCCGGTTCTACGCAGTTGTGAACTGTGGACAGAACCGCTGCATGATCCCCACCTGTCCCCAAACGCCGGGGATGAGCCTGTGGACAAGCTGTAGCCAGACTGTCAGAGGCCTGATTTGGCGGGGCTTCTGGCACTTAGATCGTTTTTTGATCGATGCGCGGGCTCTCCAGTCGTGTGGAAAAGACCCAGCGCCGGTAGCCTTGCTGTCCACATTGCCCCCAGTATCCGGGGAAGACCCTGTGGAAAAACTGTACGCACCTGCCTGTCATCCACTGTTGGCGGGCTGTTCAGCCGATTGATCATTAATTGAGCCCTTGCTGGCTGGGCGGTGCAGGCATCTGGCGTGTGCCGTACAGGCCGGGCCGGAGCGGCAGTCGGCCTGTCAGAAGGGGCGTTCTCCCTGCTATCCACACCGTCCCCAATAACGGTGGAAGGGCCTGTGTACAAGCTGTCTGCACCTCTCTGAAGGCCAGGAATTGCAAGGCCTCCAAGGGTTTGTACGAATTCTGAGCGATTACTCGGGCGCGCCGCAGGCAGCGGTGGTGTTTGCCTGTTCATCACGCTATCAACAGTCCCCAGTTGAGGTGGAACAGCCTGTTGATAAGCTGTGGTCAATCGCTTGCAGGCCTTTACTCATAAGGCTTTAATCGATTTGATCGCGTTTTGACCAGGGGTGCGAGGACGATTGGATGCACACAGCGAGCGACGCGCTGGTGGTGCTGTCCACAATTCTCCCCGCTTAAAGGGGAAAAATCTGTGGATAAACTGTTTTCAGTTGTACACAGCCCGTGTCGGGGGCGGCACGGAGCAAACTGTGCATTTACTGATCATGTTTTTCGCAAGGCCCCGCCATACAAGGGATTTTGCGGAGTGAAGGGGATGCGGAGTGTGGAAAAGCCCCGCCCGGGAGCTGTCCCCAAATACCGTGTATCAACCTGTTGAAAAGCTGTGTCCACAGTGCTGAAGGCCCCGATTGACGGGGCCTTCGACGTTCAGGTGGATTTATGACCACAGGGCCGGAAGGCCCTGTGGATGGCTCAGTCGTCTTCGCCGGGGAGGAAGTCGCCACGGGCCAGGCCGTGGCGCTGCATCTTCTCGTTGAGGGTGCGGCGCGGCAGTTGCAGCAGCGCCATCACCGCCTTGATGTCGCCCTTGCTGCGGGCCAGGGCCTGGCGCAGGCATTGCGCCTCGTAGGCTTCCATCAGCTCGGCCAGGGACGGCACGCCGTCCTCGCGGGGGGCGTCCAGCGGTGCGACCAGCCCCAGCACGTGGCGCTCGGCGGCGTTGCCCAGCTCGCGCACGTTGCCGGGCCAGTCGTGGGCCAGCAGGTGCGCCAGCTCGGCCGGGGTGAGGTTCGGCACCGGGCGCTGCAGGCGTTCGCCGGCCAGGGCGGCGAAGTGTTCGAACAGCAGGGGGATGTCCTCGCGGCGGTCCCGCAGCGGCGGCAACTGCAGCTCGGCGACGTTCAGGCGGTAGAGCAGGTCCTCGCGGAAGCGCCCGGCGCGCACTTCGTCGCGCAGGTCCGGCTTGGTGGCGGCCACCACCCGCACGTCGATGCGGATGCTCTGGTTGGAACCCAGGCGCTCCAGTTGCTGCTCTTGCAGCACCCGCAGCAGCTTCACCTGCTGGGCCAGGGGCATGCTCTCGATCTCGTCGAGGAACAGGGTGCCGCCGTTGGCGTGCTCCAGTTTGCCGATGCGCTTGCCCTGGGCGCCGGTGAAGGCGCCGCTTTCATGGCCGAACAGCTCGCTCTCGAAGAGGTTCTCGGGGATGGCGGCGCAGTTGAGGGCGACGAAGGGCCGTTCCGCGCGCGGGCCGAAGTCGTGCAGGCAACGCGCGACGAGTTCCTTGCCGCTGCCGGTGTCGCCCCGCAGCAGGACGTTCACCGGCGTCTGCGCCAGGTCCAGCACCTGCTTGCGCAGGTGCAGGATGGGCCGGGAGATGCCCAGCAGGCGGCCGTCCAGTTGCGCGCGGCTGTCCGCCTGCTGGCGCAGGCGGCGGTTCTCCTGCTGCAGGCGGCGCTTCTCCAGCGCGCGCTGGAGGCTGCCCAGCAGGCGCTCGGGGGTGAAGGGCTTCTCGATGAAGTCATAGGCGCCCAGGCGCATGGCTTCCACCGCCTGGGGCACGTCGCCGTGGCCGGTCACCAGCAGGAAGGGCAGGTCGCGGTCGCGGGCCTGGACCGCCTCCAGCAGGGCCAGGCCGTCCATGCCCGGCATGCGCAGGTCGCTGACCACCACACCGGGGAAGTCCGGTTCCAGGGCCTGCAGGCACTCGGCGGCGCTGGCGCACAGGCGCACGGCGAAGCCGGAGAGTTCCAGCCATTCGCGCACGGCTTCGCGGATGGCGGCTTCGTCGTCGACGAAGATCACGTGGGGGGAGGTCATGCTCGCTCCTCGGGGGGGCTGGCCGGCAGGCTGAGGCGGAACACCGCGCCGGGGCCACGGTTTTCCGCAGCCAGGCGCCCGCCCAGTTCATGGACGATGGCGTAGGACACGGCCAGGCCGAGGCCCAGGCCGTCGCCCACCGGTTTGGTGGTGAAGAAGGGGTCGAAGACCTGGGGCAGCACATCGGCAGGGACGCCGCCGCCGTTGTCGGCGACCTCCAGGCACCAGTGCTCGCCGTCGCGCCGCAGGCTGATCTCCACCTTTGGCGCGGCCTGGCCGTCGACGGCATCCAGGGCGTTGCGCAGCAGGTTGACCAGCACCTGTTCCAGGCGGATGGCGTCGCCCTGGACCCAGGCCGGCTGCTCCAGGTGCTGGACGATGTGGGCGTCGCTGTCGCGCAGGCGCGGGGTGAGCAGTTGCAGGGCCTTGCCCACCACGTCGCCGAGTTCCAGGGTTTCCCGCAGGCCGCCGGGGGTGCGGCGGGCGTAGGTCTTGAGGTGGCCGGTGAGGGCGGCCATGCGCCGCAGCAGCTCGTCGAGGCGGTCGAGGGCCTTGCGCGCCGGGTCCAGCTGGCCGTTGTCCAGCATCAGGCGCAGGCTGCCCAGGTGCATGTGCAGGGCGGTCAGCGGCTGGTTGATCTCGTGGGCGAGGGCGGCCGACATCTGCCCCAGGGCGGCCAGCTTGGCGGCCTGCACCAGGCCGTCCTGGGCGGTGCGCAGGTCGGCGGTGCGCTGCTCCACCAGGCGCTCCAGCTCCTCGCGGCTCTGCTGGCGCAGGCGCGCCAGGCGCCAGCGCTGCTGCAGGAACAGGCCGAGGAAGAACAACGCCGCCCACACCCCGCCGGCGGCCAGGCTGGCGGTGCGGGCGCTGCTGGCGGCGCCCTGGGGGCGGTGCAGCAGGTGCAGGGTCCAGCCCTCGCTGGGCAGCGCCTCGGATTCCCAGAGGTAGTCCTGTTCGCCGTCCGGGCCGTTGACCCGCACCAGGCGGCTGCCGCCGCCGAAGTCTTCGCGGGTCTGGTGCTCCAGGGGCACCAGGGGTTTCTTGTCGTACTGCCGGGTGGCGGCCAGCTCGGCGCGCTGCCCTGCGTCCAGCGGCGCCAGCTCGCGGTAGCGCCAGGCCGGCTGGTTGGCGATGAAGACGATGCCCTTGGCGTCGCTGACCAGGATCACGTCGGGGCGCTCGCGCCACTGCTGCTCCAGCTCGGGGAACTCCAGCTTGACCACGATGGCGCCAAGGAAGCGCCCGGCATCGTCGTGGATGGCGTGGGAGAGGAAGTAGCCGGGGATGCCGCTGACCACACCCACGGCGTAGAAGCGTCCGGTGCCCTGGGTACGGGTTTCCAGGAAGTAGGGGCGGAAGCCGTAGTTGTGGCCGACGTAGCTGGTGGGCAGGCGCCAGTTGCTGGCGGCGATGGCCAGGCCGTCTTCGCGCATCAGCTCCAGGGTGGAGGAGTGGGCGGCGCCGTTGATGCGTTCCAGCTTGAGGTTGAGCTGCCGTTGCAGGTCGTCGGTCAGCGGTGCCTGCAGCGCCTGGCGCAGCTCCGGGTCCAGGGCCAGCACGGCGGGCAGGGCGCGGTAGCGCTCGATCAGGGTGCTCAGGGCGCTGCGGTAGAGCCCGAGCTGGGCGCCGGCCTGGAGGCCTTCCTCGCGCAGTGCGGCGTACTCGGCCTGGCGCCCGGCCTGGTGCATCGACAGCAGCAGGCCGATGACGAACAGCAGAGTCAGCGGGACGATGCGCGGGGGCAGGCTGGGCACGGGCGGGTCCGGGGTGGTGCAGGGGGCTGCGACGATAGCACGAGCGGGGTGGCGACAGCCTGTGGATAACCCCTGTAGCCAGCGGGTGTCCACAGGCTGCCGGTGGGCGGCATCCGGCGATACACTGCGCGCTTCCCGTTGCGAGCCTGTCCCATGTCGTTGATCGCCTGGTCCCATTCCACGTCCGCCGGTTTCACCCTGCGTGGCTGGCACAGCCCGCCCAGTGGCCGGCCACTGCTGCACTTCCTGCATGGCAACGGCTTCTGCACCCGCGCCTATGCGCCGATGCTGGCGCGCCTGGAGGCGCACTTCGATCTCTGGCTGTGCGACCTGCAGGGCCACGGCGAGAGTGATCATGGCGGGCGCTTCCTGGGCTGGAACCGCAACGCGGAGCTGGCGGTGGAGGCGTTCGAGGCCGGTCGCGGGCGCTTCGGCGAGGTGCCGCGCCTGGCCCTGGGGCACAGCTTCGGGGGCGTGCTCACCAGCCTGGTGCTGGCCCGCCACCCCGCGCTTTTCCAGCGTGCGGTGCTGCTGGACCCGGTGATCTTCACCCCGGCGATGATCGGGGTGATGGCCTTCAGCGAGGTGCTCGGCCTGCACCGGCGTACCACCCTGGCCAAGCGTGCCCGGGCTCGACGCCACCAGTGGAGTGACCGCGAGGCAGCCTTCAAGGCGCTGCAGGGGCGCGGCATCTTCCGTGGCTGGCGCGACGATGCCCTGACGGCTTACGTGGACCATGCGATCAAGGCGGTGGAGGGCGGCGTCGAGCTGAAGTGCCGCCCCAGTCGTGAGGCCGAGGTGTTCAGCTCCTGCCCGAAACGCCTCTGGCCGTCGCTGGCGCGCATTGCCACGCCGACCCTGATCCTCCACGGCGAGGCCAGCTACCCCTTCGTCGCCCGTTCGGTGGCGCGGCTCTGTGCCCTCAACGGCCACGTCAGCGCTCAGGTGGTGGAGGGCGGCCACTGCTTCATGCAGGAAGACCCGGACGCCGCCGCCGAGCGGGTGGCGGACTTCCTCGGGCGCGGCCTGTGAGCGACCCGCGCCGCGAGGCGGTCTGGCTGGCGCTTTCGGAGCTGTGGCTGGATACCGAGCTGGACGCGGGCGACCTGCTGCGGCTGGCGCGCTGCCTGCACGAGAGCGGTTATCCACAGGCCGAGCTGGAGGCGATCTACGCGCTGGAAGTGGCGCCCGCCGTCTGGCTCAACGCCTGGAGCGTGGCGGGGGTGTGGCAGGGGTTCGATCCCGACTGGCTGTTCGAGCGCTGCCGGCATAACCAGGCGCGGCGGGTGCGGCTCGGCTTCCGCCTGGGCTGCCGGCTGCTGCGCGGCGCCATGACCGGCGCCACGCGGGCGGACTGGAACGGGGTTATCCACAGGCTGGAGGGGCTCGGCGAGGGCTGAGCCCGGCGGGTCATTCCACCTGGCGCTGCTCGTCCTGGCGCGGGTGGTTGCGGCGCCAGGTGTCCAGCTGGATGACGTTGCTGGCGACGACTTCCGGCTCGCGCGGGGCCTGGAAGGGGTGCGGGTCCATCTGGATGCGCCCCAGGTGGTTGCCGAACATCTGTACCGTGCCGGTCAGGCGCTGCTCGCCGGTGACGGTGAATTCGAAGCCATAGATACGCGCCAGACGACGGTGGCCCTTGGCATCGCGGACGATGGCCATGCGCTGCAGGGCGACGTTGCCGTCCAGCAGTTCCACGTCGAAACGGGCGCAGTGTTGTTTCACCAGCACCAGGGCGCGCTCGCGCACACCGTGGCCGCGCCAGAGCCAGGCGGCGCCGGCGGCAAGCAGCAGGAACAGGAAGACATCGGCCAGACTGATCATGATCACTCCCCTCGGATGCGCTGAAGCTTAACCCATCCTTGGCCAATCAGAAGGCCAGCTCGAGGCGGTTGCGGCCCCGCTGCTTGGCCCGGTAGAGCGCCTGGTCGGCTGCCTCCTGGAGTGCTTCCAGGCCCTGATCGGCCGGGCCTTCGGCCAGGCCGATGCTGACGCTGATGGCCAGCGTCTGACCCTCCACATCGAAGTGCAGCCCCTCCACCGCCTCGCGTAACCGTTCAAGAAAACGACGGGCGGCATCGGCTGGGGTGTCGGGCAGCAGGAAGACGAATTCCTCACCGCCGATCCGGGCGAACACGTCGGTGCTGCGGGCGGCCTCCTGGCAGAGGCGACTGAAGGACCGCAGCACCAGGTCGCCGGCGGCGTGGCCGTGCTGGTCGTTGATGCGCTTGAAATGATCGATGTCGAGCATCGCCAGGCACAGCGGCTGGCCCTGGCGCAGGGCCCGCAGGCGCTCCTGCTCGGCGCGGGTGTCGAAGGCCCGGCGGTTCAGGGCGCCGGTGAGCGGGTCGGTGGTGGCCTGCAGGCGCAGGCGTTCTTCCAGGGCCTTGCGGTGGCTGACGTCACGGATCTCCACCAGCCGCTGGTGGTCGCCCAGCGCCGTCACCGAGCACTCGACGGCGAGCAGGGTGCCGTCCTGGCGCTGCACGGCGAAGTCACGCGGGGTGCCGTCGGCCTCCGCCAGCAGGCGCTCCAGTGCGGCCTGTTCGCTGGCCGGGAACAGTGCCTGGGGCGTGCGCTCGCGCAGGCCGTCGCGGGGCAGGCCGAACAGGCTGTCGAGGGCCGGGTTGCTGTCCTGTATGCGGCCGTCCTGCAGCACCATCAGACCCACGCTGGTCAGGCTCATCAGGCGCTCGAAGCGCTGGGCGCCGGCCTCGGCCTGCTCGGCGTGGCGCTGGCTGTCGAGGAGGATGCGGCGCATGGTCATCAGCGCCAGGCCCACCAGGGCGATGACCCACAGGGGGATGCCGAAGTTGTAGGGCAGCAGGTAGGCCACCGAGCGGGTCACGTCGGGGTGCTCCACCGCATTCAGCCAGTCGTGCACGGCGATGCCGCCCCGCAGCAGGGTGACCAGGGCGTAGCCCAGCAGCACCACGCCGACGCCGGCACACACCCCGCGCAGTTGGGGTTCGCGCGGGTGGCGCAGCAGGGCACTGGCGGCCTGCAGGGGCAGCGCCCCGCCGATGGCGGCATAGACGGCGATCAGCAGCTCGCTGTTGAGCGGTGCCACCCACCAGTGCCAGCTGTTGAAGGCGGCCATCAGCCCGGCACTGGCCGGCACCGTCCAGACCGGCAGCGGGCGGCCGAGGAAGCGGAACACCCCGAGCATCAGCACCGCCTCGCCAGCCAGTTGGGTGGCGTTGCCGAGGACGTTGAGCACGCGGTTGCCGGTGGCGACGAAGACGAAGAAGGCGAGGATGCCGAGGATCAGCAGCCAGGCGCCCGCCGCCCAGAAGCCGGGGCCGCGATAGGGGCGCGAGACGTACCAGAGCCCGGTGCAGGCCAGGGCGCTGCCCAGCATCAGGTTGAGCCCGAGCAGCATGGGCGAAAAATACAGGGATTCCATGGTGACGGTGGGTGCCGGCAGATTGGAGAATCCTGCCATTATGGCCGGCGAACCGAGCCCGCACCTCCTGGCATTCGATCCACCCCGACCCGAAGGACCATTCATGTCGCGCACGCCCCATCTCCTCAGCATCCAGTCCCATGTGGTGTTCGGCCACGCCGGCAACCGCGCGGCGGTATTCCCGGTCGAGCGCCTGGGGGTGAAGGTCTGGCCGCTGAACACCGTGCAGTTCTCCAACCACACCCAGTACGGGCAGTGGACCGGCGAGGTGCTGCCGCCCCGGCAGATCCCCCAGCTGGTGGAGGGCATTGCCGCCATCGGTGAGCTGGGTAATTGCGATGCGGTGCTGTCCGGCTACCTGGGCAGCGCAGCCCAGGGCCGCGAGATCCTCGAGGCGGTGGCCCGCATCAAGGCGGCCAACCCGCGCGCGCTGTACCTGTGCGACCCGGTGATGGGGCACCCGGAGAAGGGCTGCGTGGTGGCACCCGAGGTGAGCCGCTTCCTGCTGGAGGAGGCCGCGGCCGCTGCCGACTACCTGTGCCCCAACCAGCTGGAGCTGAACAGCTTCGCCGGGCGCCGCCCGGACTCCCTGGAGGACTGCGTGGACATGGCACGCACGCTGCTGGCCCGTGGCCCGCGTGCAGTGCTGGTGAAGCACCTGGACTACCCCGGCCGCGCCCCGGAGGACTTCGAAATGCTGCTGGTCAGCACCGATGGCAGCTGGCTGCTGCGCCGGCCGCTGCTGGCCTTCCCGCGCCAGCCGGTGGGCGTGGGCGACCTGACGTCCGGGGTGTTCCTCGCCCGCCTGTTGCTGGGGGATACCCTGGTGGCGGCCTTCGAGTTCGCCGCCTCGGCGGTGCACGAGGTGCTGCTGGAAACCCAGGCCTGCGGCAGCTACGAACTGGAACTGGTGCGGGCCCAGGACCGCATCGCCCACCCGCGCGTGCGCTTCGAGGCGCGTCGCCTGGGCTGACTGCGGCCATCTGACTCAGGGCATGTCCAAAAACGTCGGCGAGGCCGGAAGCCGAAGGCAAAAACCGGCGAAAAAGCGCAGTTTACGTGCGGTAAATGAGCATTTGAGGCTGTTTTCAACGCCGCGATGACAACGCAGGCCGTGTTTGGAGGTGCCCTTCAGCGGCTATGCTTGCCGGCGCTGTATCGCTAGCATGGCGCGGTTTCCGGCGTGGTGCCGCTGCCCACGCCGCCCTCCAACGGACCCGGGAGACGGGATTGGCTCATCACGGACGCATGCGCTTCGGCGCCTGGCTCGGACTGCTGGCCCTGTGGCTGGTGGTGGCCGGTCCGTTGCTGTCCCAGGCCCGTGCCCAGGCGGGCGAACTGCCGGCCTGGCTGGCGGAGATGGCCTGCGCCTCCGGGCGTGACGCGGCCAGGCTACCGGCCCACCCCGATCACCTGCTGGCCAAGTGCGGCTACTGCACGCTGCTCTCCGCCTCCCCGGCACTCACGCCCGCACCGCTGCTGCCCGCCCTTTTGCCGGCCACGGCGTTCTTCTCCCCGCTGGAGCCGGAGGCAGGTCATCGTGCCGCCTCGGTATTCCCCGGTGCACGGCCCCGCGCACCGCCGTCGCTCGCCTGAAGCCGTTTGCCGCCGCGTGCCCCTGCTCGCGGCGTTCCCGGCGTCCGGATGGCCGTTTTCAGGCCCGGCGCCGATCGACTTTCCAAGGAGTGACCCCATGCGCAAGACCCTGATTTCCGCCGCTGCCCTGCTGGGCCTGTTCAGCACCGCCGCCCTGGCCCACGAGTACCAGGTGGCCAAGCTGCACATCGACCACCCGTGGGCCCTGGAGCTGCCGCCGGTGTCCGCCAACGGTGCGGCCTACCTGGTGGTGCACAACAACGGCGACACCCCGGACCGCCTGGTGGGCGCCGACACTCCCCGTGCCGGCAAGATCGAGATCCACGAGCACGTGCACAAGGACGGGGTGATGAAGATGCAGCAGGTGGAGGGTGGCCTGGCCATTCCCGCTGGCGGCGAGGTGCGCCTGGAGCAGGGTGGCTACCACCTGATGATGTTCGGCCTGAAGCAGCCGTTGAAGGATGGCGAGCGCTTCCCCCTGACCCTGCACTTCGAGAAGGCCGGCGACCTCAAGGTGGAGATCGCCGTACAGAAGACCGCTCCGGCCGGCGAGAAGGCCCACGCCCACGGCGAGCACGCCGAGCACGGCGACCACAGCCAGCACAGTGGTCACGCCCAGTAACCGCCTGCCGGCTTGCACCCGGCAGGGGCATTTGCCCCTGCC
>NZ_LYSP01000073.1:0-13017 GCF_001728945.1 Pseudomonas sp. ENNP23 | reverse complement strand
TGGTTCCAGCCCTGGATGGCGCGCTCACGCTCACTGGCGGTGAGCATCGGCAGGTCGCCGAGGCGGCTGCGCGGCTGCTCGGCGATGGCGGCCAGCAGGTTCTGCCAGTGCACCGCCATGCGCTGGATGCGCTCGGCGTCGAACAGGTCGGTGGCGTAGATCAGCGAGGCACTGAGGCCACGGGGGTGCTCGGTGCAGTCCAGGCTCAGGTCGAACTGGGTGGTGGGCATGGCCCAGTGCACCGGCTCCACCCGCAGGCCCGGCAGCACGGCGGCCAGGCCGCCCACCTCACCGGCGCTCACCTGGTAGTTGAACATCACCTGGAACAACGGGCTGTGGCTGAGGCTGCGCTCCGGTTGCAGGGCGTCCACCAGTTGCTCGAACGGCAGGTCCTGGTGGGCCTGGGCAGCCAGGGCGGTCTGGCGGGTCTGTTGCAGCAGCTCGACGAAGGAGGCGTCGCTCTCCACCTGGGCACGCAGCACCTGGGTGTTGACGAAGAAGCCCAGCAGGCGCTCGGTCTCGGCACGGTTGCGGTTGGCGGACGGCACGCCGACGCGGATGTCGCCCTGCCCGCAGTAACGCTGCAGCAGGAGCTGGAAGGAGGCCAGCAGCAGCATGAACGGCGAGCAGCCCTCACGCTGCGCCAACTGTTTGAGACGGCCGAACAGCGCGCCGTCCAGCTCCAGGCTCAGGCGTGCGCCCTGGGCACTGCGCAACGCGGGGCGCGGGCGGTCGGCCGGCAGCTCCAGCAGCGGCTGCTCGCCACCCAGTTGTGCGGTCCAGTAGGCGAGCTGGCGCTCGCGCTCGCCGGCCTCCATCCACTGGCGCTGCCAGGCCGCGTAGTCGGCGTACTGGATGGCCAGCGGCGGCAGGCTGGCGTCGTGCCCGAGGCGGAAGCCCTGGTAGATGGCGATCAGCTCTTCCACCATCAACTGCATCGACCAGCCATCGGAGACGATGTGGTGCTGGGTCAGCACCAGCACCCGGTCGCCCTCGCCCAGTTCCAGCAGGCGCACCCGCAACAGCGGGCCGTGCTCCAGATCGAAGGGGCGCTGCGCCTCCCGGCCGATGGCCTCGGCCAGCAGCGCCTCGTCGGCGCCCGGCAGGTGCTCCTGCTCGATGACGACCCGCCCCTGGGGGTGGATGCGCTGGCGCGGCTGCCCATCCTCCAGCACGAAGGTGGTGCGCAGCGGCTCGTGCCGGGCCACCAGCGCGTCGAAGCTGTGCTGCAACGCGCCGAGGTCCAGCTCGCCCTTCAGGCGCAGGGCCGTGGGCATGTTGTAGGCGGCGCTGTCCGGCTCCAGTTGCCAGAGGAACCACTGGCGCTGCTGGGCGTAGGACAGCGGCAGCCCCTCGCGTTCGCCGAGCGGCACGATGGGCAGCCGGGCGAGGTTGACGCCCTTCTCCGCGAGCTTGCGGAACAGGGCCTGGCGACGCGCGTGGTCCAGTCCCTTGATGCGCTCGACCAGGACCTGGGCCTGGGACGATTCCTGCTTAAGCATCGCAGGCCTCCAGCTCGTCCAGTGCCTCGAAGATCGCGTCGAAATCGTCTTCCATACCGCCCTGCTCCCTCGTTTTCTCGATCAGCGCCGCCAGCTCCTCGATGGAGGTGGCGGTGTAGAAATCCTGCATCGGTAGGTCGATGCCCAGTTCGTTCTTCAGGCGCGAGGCCACCCGCACCAGCAGCAGCGAGTGCCCGCCCAGCTCGAAGAAGTTGTCCTTCAGGCCGACCCGCTCCACCTGCAGCAGCTCGGCCCAGATGCCGGCCAGACGCTGCTCCAGCTCGCTGCGCGGCGCCTCGTAGTCCGCCAGCAACTGGCGGATGTCGAGTTGCGCCAGGGCCTTGCGGTCGAGCTTGCCGTTGGCGTTCAGCGGCATGCTCTCCAGCAGCACCCAGTGCGCCGGCACCATGTAGTCCGGCAACTGGCGCCGCAGCGCAGCCTTGAGCGCCTCGCGGATGGCCCGCTGGTCGTCCTCGCTGTCGCCGCGCACGCCCCAGCTGGCGGCATCGGCCACCAGGTAGGCCACCAGGTGGCGGCCCACGGCCAGGTCCTGGGCGAGCACGGCGATGTCACGCACGCCTTCCTGTTCGCGGATGCGCGCCTCGATCTCGCCCAGCTCGATGCGGAAGCCGCGGATCTTCACCTGATGGTCCACCCGGCCGACGTACTCCAGCACGCCGTCCAGGCGCCGCCGCACGAGGTCGCCGGAGCGGTACAGGCGCTGCCCGGGCACGCGGGTGAAGGGGTCGGGCACGAAGCTCAGGGCGGTGCGCACCGGGTCGCCGACGTAGCCCCGGCCGACACCGGTGCCGCTGATGCACAGCTCGCCCACGGCGCGCGGACACACCAGTTCCAGTTGGCCGTCCAGCACGTGCAACTGGTTGTTGTCGGTGGGCAGGCCGATGGGCAGGTAGGTGCTGCCGGTGTCCGCCTCGATCACCCGGGTCAGCGACACGTCGTCCGAGCACTCGGCCGGGCCGTAGGCGTTGACCAGCGGGATCTGCGGGTAGCGCTGCAGCCAGCGGCGCGCCAGCTCCGGCGGCATCGCCTCGCCGGTGGTGAGCATCCAACGCAGGCCCGGCAGCGCGATGGGCGCGGCTTCGAGCATGCCCTGGATCAGCGAGGGCACGCTCTCCAGCACGGTGATGCCGGCCTGGTTGACGTGGTTCAGCAGCGCCTCGGGGTCGTGGGCGATCTCGTCCGGGACGATCTCCACCCGCGCGCCGCAGAGGCCGGCGGTGAGGAACTGCCACACGGAGATGTCGAAGCTCTGGGACGCGGTCTGGGCGATCACGTCGTCCATGCCGAGGCCCAGGTAGGGCAGCTTGCTCAATTGGTTGTTGAGCATCCCCGCCTGCTCGACCATCACGCCCTTGGGCGCGCCGGTGGAGCCGGAGGTGTAGATCACGTAGGCCAGGTGGCGCGGGCCGATGGCCAGGCACGGCGCGGCAGCGGCACGGCCGTCCTGCAGTTGCTCCCACACCAGCAGGCGCGGACGCGCGGCCTCGTCCACCTCGGCCAGCAGCGGCGCCAGGGCCGGCAGGCACGCCTCGGTGCACACCAGCACCGGCGCACGGCTGAGGGTGAGGATGTGGCGCAGGCGCTGGGCCGGCAGGTGCGGGTCCAGCGGCAGGTAACCGGCGGCGGCCTTGAGGGTGCCGAGGATCATCCCCAGCAGCGGCAGGCCGCGCTCGGCCAGCAGCGCCACGCTCTGGTCGGGCTGCACGCCCGCCTCCAGCAGGGCCTGGGCCATGCGGTTGCCCAGTGCCTCCAGGCGCACGTAGCTCCAGCGTTCGCCCTGGCAACTGGCGGCGATGCGCTGCGGGTGCTGCGCCGCCTGGGCCTCGAACAGGCGCGGGTAGCCGCCGTCCAGCGGGTAGTCGCGCTCCGACTGGTTGAAGGTGTGCAGCAGGTGCTCGCGCTCGTCCGTGCCGAGCAGCGGCAAGGCGTCGAAACGCGCCTCCAGGTGCTCGCCCAGGGCCAGCAGCAGGCGTTTGAAGTCGCCCAGCAACTCGGCGACCGTCGCCTCGTCGAACCAGCGGCGGTCGTAGGACAGGTGCAGGCCCAAGGCATCACCGGGGTAGATGACCACGGTCATCGGGTAGTTGGTGTGGGTGCGCCCGGAGTCCGAACTGATGTTGAGGTTCTCCACCTGGGTCAGCACGCCGTCCTCGATGGGCGCGTTCTCGAACACGAAGAGGCTGTCGAACAGCGACTGGCCCTTGCCGATCTCGCTGCAGGCCTGGATGTCCACCAGCGGCAGGTGCTCGTGCTCGCGCAGGCGCAGGTTGAGGGCGAACAACTGCTGCAGCCAGCCGCTCACCGTCGTGGCGCTGCCCGCCTCGGGCAGGTGCACGCGCAGGGGGATGCTGTTGATGAACAGGCCGACGGTGCGCTGCATGTCCGGCACGTCCACCGGGCGGCCGGCCACGGTCACGCCGAAGACCAGGTCACGGGAGCCGCTGTAGCGGTGCAGCACCAGCGCCCAGGCGGCCTGGACCAGGGTGTTGACGGTGAGCTGATGGCGCTGGGCGAGTTCGCGAAGCTGGCGACCCTCATGGGCCTCCAGATGGGCGTGCAGGTCGCCGATGCTCGAATGCCCGGCATCCTTCAGCGGCTGGCGGTCGAAAGGCAGGCCGGTGGGTTGCTCGAAGCCGGCCAACTGCTCGCGCCACAACTGCGCGGAAGCCGGCAGGTCCTGGCGCTTCAGCCAGCGGATGAAGTCGGCGTAGCGCGAGGCCGGGGCCAGGCGCGCTTCACGGCCTTCGCCGAGGGCGGCGTAGAGCTCGAAGAACTCGTCCACCAGCAGCGAGCGGCACCAGGCGTCGATGAGGATGTGGTGGTTGCTCAGGACGAAGCCGAAGCGGCGCTCGCCGAGCTGGATCAGGCGCAGGCGGAAAGGCACCGCGCCCTGCAGGTCGAAGCCCTGGCGGCGCTCCTCGGCGAGCATCTCGCGCAGCTTGGCCTCGTGCTCGGCGGCCGGTACGTCGCGCCAGTCGTGCAGTTGCACGTCCGGCTGCGCGGTGCGGCGGACGATCTGCAGCAGGCGCTCACCCACGGTCCAGGAGAAGGTGGTGCGCAGCGCGTCGTGGCGCTGGCCGACGGCCTGCCAGGCGCGGGCGAAACGCTCGGGGTCGATCTCGGTTTCGACGCTGTAGCAGTACTGCATCATGTAGATGCCGGAGCCCGGCTCCAGCAGCGTGTGCATCAGCAGGCCTTCCTGCATGGGCGACAGCGGGTAGATGTCCTCCACCTCGCGCAGGTCCACGGGCAGCGCGTCCAGTTGCGCCTGGGTCAGGCCCGCCAGGGGGAAGTCGGACGGGGTGGCGCCGCCGGCCTGGGCCTCCAGGCAGTGCCCGACCAGCGCCGTCAGCTCGCGGGTGTAGTCGGCGGCCAGTGTGGCGATGGCGGGCTCGTCGAACATTTCCTGGCTGAAGGTCCAGCCCAGCTCCAGTTCACCGCCCAGCACCTGGCCGTTGACGCTCAGCCAGTTGCCCAGCGGCGCCTCGGCCGACTGGGTGGCGCCAACGCTTTCGGCGGCAGGCGCGAACAGGCGCTCGTCGCCGAAGCCCTGGTCGAACTGGCCGAGGTAGTTGAAGGTCACCCGAGCCTGGGGCAGCGCCGCCAGGGCGGCCCGTTGCGCGGGCGTGCCCAGGTGGCGCAGCGCGCCATGGCCGATACCCCGGTCGGGCACCCCGCGCAGTTGTTCCTTGATCGCCTTGATCGAGCCGGCCAGGTCATCGGCCGGGCTCAGCGCCACCGGGAACAGGCTGGTGAACCAGCCGACGGTGCGGCTCAGGTCGACGCCCTCGAACAGGTCCTCGCGGCCGTGACCCTCCAGTTGCACCAGGGCACGGCCCTGCCCGCTCCAGCGGCACAGCACCCGCGCCAGGGCGGTGAGCAGCAGGTCGTTGACCTGGGTGCGGTAGGCGGCGGGCGCCTGTTGCAGCAGTTGGCGGGTGGTGTCGGCGTCCAGGCGGCCATACAGGGTGCGGGCGTGGCGCGTCTGCAGCCCGGCATCGCGGCGCGCCCCCGGCAGGTCATCGGCCTGGCCGCTGAGGCTCGCCTGCCAATGGGCCAGCTCGGCATCACGGGCCGGCTCGCGGGCCCATTGGCCCAGGCGCTCGGCCCAGGCCTTGAAGGCGGTGCCCTTCTCCGTCGGTGCCGGGGTGCGGCCGGCGAGCAGCGCCGCGCAGGCCTGCTCCAGGTCCTCCAGCAGGATGCGCCAGGACACGCCATCCACCACCAGGTGGTGGATCACCAGCAGCAGGCGCTGGCTGCCGTCGGCGAGGTCGAACAGCACCGCGCGCAACAGCGGCCCGTTGGCCAGGTCGAGGCTGCGTTGTGCCTCGTCGGCAATGGCCTGCAACTGTGCTGCGTCACTCGCCTGGCGCTGCCACAGCAGGCCGGCCGGCACGCTGGCCTGGTGTTCTGCCCGCCAGCCGTCTGCCTGTTTGCGGAAGACCAGGCGCAGGGCGTCGTGCTGGGCCACCAGCACCGCCAGGGCCTGTTCGACGACGGGGGCAGTCAGCGGCTGGCGCCGCTGCAGCATGACCGCCTGGTTGTAGTGATGGGGCTCGGCCTGCACCCGTTCGAAGAAACGGGCCTGCACCGGCAACAGGGGCATCTCGCCGCTGACCTGGGCTGGCGCACGGGGGGCTGCCGGGCGGCTGTCCACCTTGGCGACCTGGGCCAGTTGGGCGATGGTCTGTTTCTCGAACAATTGGCGCGGAGTCAGCTTGATGCCCTGGCGCTTGGCCCGGGCGATGATCTGCAGGCTGAGGATGGAGTCACCACCCAGCTCGAAGAAGTTGTCCTCGACGCCGATGGCCTCGCGCTTGAGCACCGCCTGCCAGATGGCCACCAGTTGTTCCTCCACCGGCGTGCTCGGCGCCACATGGCGCTTCTGCTGCACCTCGGGCTGGGGCAGCGCGCGGCGGTCCAGCTTGCCGTTGGCGGTCAGCGGCAGGCGCTCCAGCAGCAGCAGGTGGGCCGGCACCAGGTAGTCCGGCAGCCGTGCCTGCAACTGCTCGCGCAGGGCCTGGGCGCTCAGGCTGGCGTCCTCGGGCACGCACCAGCCGATCAGTTGCAACTGCGCCGGCTCGTCGCCCTGGGGCACGGCCAGCACCACGGCGTCGTGCACGCCGGGCAGGCCCCGCAGCACGCGGGCGACCTCGCCCGGCTCGACGCGGTAGCCACGGATCTTCACCTGGTCGTCGGCGCGGCCGAGGAAGTGCAGCCGCCCCTCGCCATCGCGGCGCACGCGGTCGCCGCTGCGGTACAGGCGCGCACCCGGCGCGCCGAAGGGGTCGGGCACGAAGCGCTCGGCGGTGAGCGCGGCCTGGCCGAGGTAGCCCTGGGCCAGGCTTGCGCCGCCGATGTACAGCTCGCCGGCGACGCGCGCCGGTTGCGGGTTGAGCACATCGTCCAGCACCTGCACATGGACGCCCGCCAAGGCCTCGCCCAGGGGGATGCCGGCGCCTTCGGCCAGCTCGCCCTGCACCTCGTGGGTGAGCACGCCCACGGTGGTCTCGCTGGGGCCGTAGTGGTTGATGAAGCGGCAACCGGGCTTGAGCTGGCGCACCTTGCGGTACAGCGCCGGGGAACAGGCCTCGCCGCCGACGATCAGCGCGTGCTCGGGCAGCGCATCGGCCGCGTTGGCGGCCTGCAGCAGGCCGCCGAGGTGGCTGGGGACGATCTTCAGCACGCCGATGCGCTGCTCGGCCATGTAGGCGGCGAAGGCATCCGGGTCGAAGCCCAGGGACTCCGGCAGCACGTGCAGCGTCCGCCCGGAGCACAGGGCGCCGAACAGCACGGTGTGGCCGAGGTCGGCGGCGATGGTGGAGACCAGCGCCAGGCTGGCGTCCGCCGGCAGGTCCAGGCGCTGCAGCAGGCCGTCGACGTAGCTGGCCAGCGCGCCGTGGCTGACCACCACGCCCTTGGGCTGGCCGGTGGAGCCGGAGGTGTGGATCACGTAGGCCGGTGCCTCGGGCAACGCAGCAAGCACAGGCGCCTCGGCGGGCAGCACAGCCCAGTGTTCGGGCTGGTACGGCTGCACCTGGCAGCCGCTGCCGGCCAGTGCCGCCTGGCGCGTCTCGCCCGCGTCGCACAGCAGCACCCGCGCGCCGCTGCGCTGCAGCATGCCCTGCAGGCGTTCGGTGGGCGCCTTGACGTCCAGCGGCATGTACAGGCCACCGGCCTTGAGGATGCCGAGCAGGCTCACCAGCCAGTCCAGCGAGCGCTCCATCAGCACGGCCACGGGCACCCCCGTGGTCACGCCAAGGCGGCGCAGGTGCTGGGCCAGGCGGTTGGCCTGGGTGTCCAGTTCGGCGTGGCTCAGATAGCAGTCGGCGCAGACGGCGGCCAGGGCCTCGGGCTGGCGGCGCACCTGCTCATCCCAGCGCTGCAGCACCAGGGCCGGTTGCGGCCGCTCGGCGGCGGGCTGCGGCGCAGGGGGTTCGACCAGGCTGTGCAACGGAGCATCGGGGCGCTCCAGCAGGGTTTCGAACAGCACCCGCAGGGAGGCGATGAAGCCTTCGATGCTGGCGCGCTGGTAGAGGTCGCTGGCGTAGGTCATCTCGCCATGGATGCGCTCGCCGTCATCGGTGATGTCCAGGGCCAGGTCGAAGTGGGTGCCCTCCTTGCGCAGCGGGTATTCGCTGACGACGAGGCCCGGCAGTTGCAGCGCGGTCTGCTTCTGCACGCCGACGTTCTGGTTGAACTTGGCCTGGAACAGCGGGTTGTGGCCGAGGCTGCGCTCGGGCGCGAGCACCTCCACCAGTTGCTCGAAGGGCAGCTCCTGGTTGGCCTGGGCGGCGAAGGTGGCCTCGCGCACCTGGGCCAGCAGTTCGCGCAGCGACTGGCGTTCATCGATGACGCAGCGCAGCACCTGGGTGTTGACGAAGAAGCCGATCAGCCCTTCCACCTCCTCGCGCCCGCGGTTGGCGTTGGGCACGCCGATGCGGATGTCGCGCTGGCCGGAATGCCGCGAGAGGAACAGCGCATAGCCGGCCAGGGCCAGCATGAACAGGGTCACGCCCTCGACGCGGGCGGTTTCGCGCAAACGGCTGGAGAGCGCCGTGCCGAAATCGAACCGCAGCGTCTCACCCTGGAGGCTCTGCACCGGCGGGCGGGGGAAGTCGGGGGCCACCTCCAGCAGCGGGTGCTCCTCACCCAGCTGCTCGCGCCAGTGCTGCAATTGGCGTTCGCCCTCGCCCGCCTCCAGCCAGCGGCGCTGCCACAGGGCGTAGTCGGCGTACTGCAGGGGCAGCGGCGGCAGGCTCTCGGCACCGGCCTGGTAGGCCTGGACGAACTCGCGAACCATCACGTCCATGGACCAGCCGTCGGAGACGATGTGGTGCATGCACACCACCAGCACGCACGCGTCCTCGCCGAGACGGAACAGGCTGGCGCGCAGCAGCGGGCCGTGCAGCAGGTCGAAGGGCCGGCCCACCTCATCGTCCACCTGGCGGGCCAGCTCGGCCTCGGGGGCATCGCTGCTGGAGAGATCGATCTGGCGCAGGGCCAGGGGCGCGGCGGGCAGCACCCGCTGCAACGGCTGCTCGCCGTCCACCTGGAACACGGTGCGCAGCGCCTCGTGGCGCTCGATCAGGGCATCGAAGGCGCGCTGCAGGCGGGCTTCGTCCAGCTCGCCCTTCAGGCGCAGGCCGGCGGCCATGTTGTAGGCGGCGCTGCCGGGGTCCAGTTGCCAGAGGAACAGCAGGCGCTGCTGGGCGTAGGACAGCGGGATGGCGTCCTGGCCGTGGCGGCTCACCGGGATCGGCAGCAGGCCGAAGTCCTTGCCGTCCTGGCGCAGCTTGTCGAGGAACTGGCGGCGTTGTTCGAGCGGCAGGCCGATGAATTTCTCGGCAATGCGCAGCGTGGTGGTGCGGGACATGCTCAAACCTCCTCCAGTGAATTCATGAACGCTTCCATGTCGGCCCAGTCCTCGTCGGCGGTGCCGCCCAGGGCCTCCAGCTCTTCGGCCAGGGCCGCCAGGTGCGGGCGTTCGAACAGGCTGCGCATGGGCAGCGCGATGCCCAGCTCGGACTTGATCCGGGCGATGACCTGGGCCGCCAGCAGCGAGTGCCCGCCCAGGTCGAAGAAGCTGTCGTCGAGGCCGACGCGGGGCACCTGCAGCACCTCCATCCAGATGCCGGCCAGGCGCAGCTCCAGCTCGCTGGCCGGCGCGCGGTAGGCGGCCTGCAACTGGCTCGGGTCGGGCTCGGGCAGGGCCTTGCGGTCGAGCTTGCCGCTGGGGGTCAGCGGCAGGCGCTCCAGCAGCACCAGGTGCGTGGGCACCATGTAGTCCGGCAGGGTCGCGCGCAGGGCTTCGCGGATGCGCTGGCGCTGCGCGTCGGGGCCGCTGCCGTCAGGCTCGGTGGCCAGGTAGCCGACCAGTTGCCGCCCACTGGCCATGTCCAGGGCCAGCACGGCGGCCTCGCGCACGCCGGGGCATTGCTGCAGGCGCATCTCGATCTCGCCCAGCTCGATGCGGAAGCCGCGCACCTTCACCTGGTGGTCGACGCGGCCGATGTACTCGATGGCGCCGCTGGCGTTGAAACGCGCGCGGTCGCCGGTGCGGTAGAGGCGCTCGCCGGGCACCTGCGGGTCGGGCAGGAAGCGCTGGGCGGTGAGCCCCGGCTGGCCGTGGTAGCCCCGCGCCAGGCCCGGGCCGCCGATGTACAGCTCGCCGATGACGCCCGCCGGCACCGGCTGCAGCTCGCCATCGAGGATGAGCAGGCGGCGCCCGGCCAGGCCCTGGCCGATGGGGATGCCGCGCCAGGAGACATCGGCCGAGGCCAGCTCGCTGCAGTCGTGGAGGCTGGAAACCACCGTGGCTTCGGTGGGGCCGTAGGTGTTGAGCAGGCGCACGCCGGCAAGGCCGGCACGGCGCCAGAGGTCGAGGCCGTCCACGGCCATGGCTTCGCCGCCGACGTGGACCTGGCGCAGCGCGCCGAAGTCCTGGCGGGCACCCCGGGCGTAGTCCTGCACCAGCATGTGCCAGTAGGCGGCGGGCAGGTCGGCCAGGGTGATGCCATGCGCCACCAGGGCCTGCTGGAAGGCCGCGCTGTCCCACAGGCGGCCGTCGCGCAGCACCACGCGGGCGCCGACGCACAGCGGCGGGTAGAACTGCTCGACGAAGCCGTCGAAGCTGCAGGTGGCGAACTGCAGCACGCGGTCGCCTGGCTGCAGGCGCGAGTAGTCGGCGGCCAGCACGCAGAACTCGGCCAGGGCGCCATGGCTGATGGCCACGCCCTTGGGCCGGCCGGTGGAGCCGGAGGTGTAGATCACGTAGGCCAGGTTGCCCGGCGCCACCGCCACGTTCGGCGCGTGCTCCGGCTGGTCTTCGAGCCCGTTGCCCGCCGCGTCCAGGCACAGGCTCCGGATGCCCGGGACCTGGGGCAGCGTGTCGTGCAGTGCGGTCTGGGTCAGCAGCAGGCGCAGGCCGCTGTCGTCGAACACCTGGGCGATGCGCTCGCCGGGCGCCTGGGGGTCGAGGGGCACGTAGGCGCCGCCAGCCTTGAGCACCGCCAGCAAGGCCACGCCCATGTCCAGGGAGCGCTCCAGGGCGACGCCCACCAGCACCTCGGGGCCGACGCCCAGTTGCACCAGGCGGTGGGCCAGGCGGTTGCTGCGGCGTTCCAGCTCGGCGTAGGTCAGTTGGGCGCCCACGCCTTCGCCGGCCAGCACCAGGGCGATGGCCTCGGGGGTGCGCGCGGCCTGGGCCTGGAAGCGCAGGTGGGCCGGCTCCGCTGCCTGGGGAGCAGCGGCGCGCAGGGCCCAGGCCTGCAATTGACGGGTTTCGTCCCTGGCCAGCAACTGCAGTTCGCCAAGGCGGCGACCGGGGTCGGCGACCAGGCTGTGCAGCAGGTTGCGCCAGTGACCGGCCATGCGCTCGACGGTGGTGCCGTCGAACAGGTCGGTGGCGTAGGTGAAGGCGGCCAGCAGGCGCTCGCCCTCCTCCCGGGTCTCCAGCATCAGATCGCTGGCGGCGGCATGGTGGCGGGCGCCGGCGACGCTCTGCTCGGCGTCCAGGTGCGCCAGCTGCAGGCCACAGCCCAGGCGCATGCCCTGGATGTCGGTGACCAGCGGCTGGTGGTTGTACATGACCTGGAACAGTGGGTTCTGGCTCTGGCTGCGATTGGCTTGCAGGGCCTCCGCCAGCGCGTCGAAGGGCAGCTCCTGGTGCGCCTGGGCACCCAGGGCGGTGAGGCGCAGGTCCTGCAGCAACTGCGCGAACGGCAGGCACCCATCCAGCTGGCTGCGCAGCACCTGGGTGTTGACGAAGAAGCCGATCAGGCCCTCGACCTCGCCCCGGTTGCGGTTGGCGATCAGCCCGCCGACCCGGATGTCGCCCTGGCCGCTGTAGCGGTACAGCAGGGTCTTGAAGGCCGCCAGCAGCACCACGAACAGGGTCACGCCCTGGCGCTGGGCCAGGGCCTTGAGGCCGGCGTGCAGCGCCGGCTCGAGGGCGAACTCGATGCGCGCACCGGCATGGCTGGGCTGCGCCGGGCGCGGGCGGTCGCTGGGCAGCTCGAGGGGCAGGTGCTCCTCGCCCAGTTGGTCGCGCCAGTAGTCGAGCTGGCGCTCGCGCTCGCCGGCTTCCAGCCAGCTGCGCTGCCACAGGGCGTAGTCGCGGTACTGCACGGGCAACGCCGGGAGCTGCGGTTCGGCACCGGCGCTGCGGGCGTCCAGGCAGCGCATGAACTCCTCGATGAGGATGTTCATCGACCAGCCGTCGGCAATGATGTGGTGCATGGTCAGCAGCAGCACGTGTTCATCGGCGGCGAGGCGCAGCAGCACCACCCGCAGCAGCGGGCCCTGCTCCAGGTCGAAGGGCTGGCCGGCCTCCCGGGCGACCGCTTCGCGGGTGCACTGCAGGCGTTCGTCGGGTGCCAGGGCGGACAGGTCCAGGTGGCGCACCTGGGCGTCGGCAGCGTCGCCGACCCGCTGGAGGGCCTGGCCGTCGACCTCGTGGAAGGTGGTGCGCAGGCACTCATGGCGCGCCACCAGGTCGGCGAAGGCGCGGTCCAGCGCGCTGCGCTCCAGCGGGCCCAGCAGGCGCACGGCGCCGGGCAGGTTGTAGGCGGCGCTGGTGGGCTCCAGCTGCCAGAGGAACCACATGCGCTGTTGGGCGTAGGACAACAGGTCGCGGCTGGGGCTGCCGCTGCAATCGGGGATGGGGAAGCTGGCGAAGTCCATCTGCTCGCCCTTGAGGGCTTCGAGGAACAGGTGGCGCTTTTCGGGGGGCAGGTCGATGAACCGACGGGCCAGGAGGCGGGATTGATCGAGGGTGGTCATGGGTCGTCCGATCGGATGGAGGGAGCCCTGGGCTCCGCGATACCAGATGAACGAACGATTTGGCTTTGCATTTAGCCGGTGAAGAAGCCCACTTATGAAACCCGGCTATCGGCATTGCAGCCCTCGACAAGCACTAGGCCAAGCCGATTAGCGAGCACTGCCTGAGCATTCTGTTTCGCCTTGCCGGGCGAGTTTCTTTTGGCAATCGCCC
>NZ_LYSP01000072.1:0-15199 GCF_001728945.1 Pseudomonas sp. ENNP23 | reverse complement strand
AGGGCCTTCTGCCAGCGGCTGGTCAGGTGTCCAGGTCCAGTTGCCGTTGCCATCGACCACGGTGTTGCCGACCTCGTTGCCATCGACGATGACCCCGATGGTGTCACCGGGCTTGCCGGTTCCGCTGAGGGTAGGGGTGTCGTCATCGGTGACGTCGCCGTTATGGAGCGGCCCGGTGATACTGCCGACGTTGTCGATGATGCTTTCCAGCTTGGGTTTTGGCAGCTCTGTCTGACCAGGCAAGGTAGGTTGCACCTCGTCGCTGCCGCCACCGCCACCGCCACCGCCCAGGCCGGCTGCGGCTGCTCCGCCTAGACCTAAGGCACCGAGCCCCCAGGCGGCTGGCCAGAAGATGCCTCCGGCTGCCTCCAGTTCGTCAAGGCCGCTGATGGTTTCGATGCCGAGAGCGTGGGGAGAGGAAACGTCATTGATTAGGAACGCGGCTTCATGCTCGCTTTCACCGTCCGAGGCGACGAATGGGTGATAGATGCCGTCTTCCGCCATGCCGATCAGTTGCCCCGGGGCGCTGTAGAAGCCCTCGATAACGAGATCGGGCTGGTCGATGGGCGCACCCTCCAGGCAGACCAGCAGATCATCACCGTGTCGTGTCAGGGTAATGTTTTCAGGAGCTATTCCCTGGTCACCTTCTGCCAGGATGTATTTGCCCCCAGCGACGGCCTTTACCCGGATGGCTTTGCCGCTGGTGACACGTAGCTCCTCGGTTTGACTGATCTTGACGCCATCTATGACGGCCACTCGGACGGTATTGCTGCTCACGGGATGTCCTCGCATGCACGGGTTCCTGTTGCACTGGCAATCACGGCGTGTTTGCCAGGCGAGGTCTCCGGAACCAGGGGAAAACTCGCGTAAGGCGCGAATTCTTCATTCCTGCTCTCGGAGCCGATACGAGAATTGTCCCAAAAAGGCGCCCGCAGGCCGGGAGGAGCTGTCTACCAGCTTTGTAAAGGTGAGGGGTGGGGATTGCGTGTCAGAGGTTGCCCAGTTCGTCCTGGTATTTGAACAGTTCCGCGTCCGTGCGGATGCCGAGCTTGCGAAAGGCGGATTGTTTCTGTCCGCTTACTGTTTTCCGGCTGCGATTGAACTTGGTCGCAATCTGCGAAACGCTCATGCCAGCCAGGCAGCAGCGGATGACTTCATGCTCACGCTGGGTCAGGGGGATGCTCGGTGAGGTTTCATCGCTTCCTTCGTCATAAGCCTCGGGAAGGCTCTTGATCTGGTAGGCCATTTCCTGGGTGAGATAGATGCGCCCATTGGCAACTTGCCGAATAGCCACGAGCAGTTCGTCGATCTCCTGGCTTTTGCCCACGAATCCCATAGCGCCTGCTTTGAGTGCCACTTGGACAATAGCTGGGCGCTCAATGGAGGACGATACCAAGATGTGCATCTCCGGATAGCGGGCGCGTAAGATCCTTATCAGTGCCTGGCCGTCTACTTCGCCTTCACTCAGGGAGTAGTCCATCAGTAGAACGTCGGTCTTTGTGCTCCGCAAGGCATCCAGCAGGCTGCGGCTTGAGGCATACAGTCCCGCCAGCTCGAAGTCCGACTCGGCCGATAAGCAGAGCTGCAAGGCTCTGCGGATCAGTGAGTGGTCATCCAGTACGGCTATGCGTATGGGGGGCTGTTTGGACCATCTCATCATTCACATCCATCTGGGCTATCAGTGCGCTGACTGCAAGGCTTTCATTGGATTGACCTGACTACCATGGCGTCGCTCAGTGAGCCGCACTGCGTAAAAGCCACGTATTCAACGTGCTTCGCCGAAACAGGGTCAAGAACTGTAGTTTTTCATTTGGCTACGAGGGGTGAGTGCGACCTGTTGGCTCTAATGTGGCCTTCGGCTCCTTGGAGCGCTGCCTAAAGGCAATAGCGGCTGGGAAACGCTAGGCGCGGCTCCGTTATAGCTCGTTTGGTCGGAATGGACAGAAGAGGGTGGCAATTTAAGACAATTCTCATTGGGCGCTTGTGATGGCGATCTCAGAATACTCGCACTCCCTCCTGCCTCGCTCTCCAATGACGTTCCCGACATGGCTGCGCGTGGCCGAAAAACTGCCGGATGCGCGCCCAATGACCCCAGATAACGTCGTACCGCTTAGCGAAGAGCTTCCCTCCGATGCTTCTAGTGACCCCGGATGCAGTGCCGATACATTGCTGGACTGCCTCGTTTGGCTTTGTGAGCGACATGGCGTGGGGAGAAGTCGCGAGGCCTTGGTGGGTGACTTGCCGCGTGCTGGTTTGTTGAGTCCATCGCTCGCTCTGCGAGCACTGGAGCAGTGCGGATTTACAGCGGGTCTGGTGAAGCGGGGCCTGGAGACCTTGCCCATGCAGGTTGTTCCTCTGGTTTTGCTGCGACGAGGAAGTGGTGGTGCAATCCTGCTGGGTACGCGCAAGGTGCGCTCGCAGGACGGTCGTGACCAGCAGTTGTATCAGGTGTGGTTACCGGAGCTTGCGGCTGAACCTGTCGAAATGGGCCGTGAGGAGTTCGAAGCGCTGTATAGCGGCTGCCTCATTCTTGCCAAGCCGCGTGCCTGCGTGGATGAGCGGGCAGGAGAGGTGCTGCCGGAGTCGAAGGGGCACTGGCTGTTCAGCGCGCTGTGGCGCTATCGGCGCTACTACCGGAGCGCGGTCATTGCCACGGTGATGGTGAACGTCCTTTCACTGGCCAGCATCTTTTTCACCATGAACGTCTACGACCGGGTTGTGCCAAATCAGGCGTTCGTAACGCTCTGGTCTCTGGGTATCGGGGTCGCCCTTGCCATGTTGTTCGAGGCGATCACTCGGTATGTCAGGGCTTACCTGCTCGATACGGCCGGAAAGAAGGCGGACTTGATACTGGGAGCGATGCTCTTCCGTCAGGCGTTATCGATCCGAATGGAGTACAAGCCTGCCTCTTCTGGCAGCTTTGCCAACCAATTGCGTGAGTTCGAGTCGGTGCGCGACTTTACGGCGTCGGCGACGCTGGCTGCGCTGGCCGACCTGCCGTTCGTGTTGCTTTTCGTTGGCGTGATTTTCGTCATCGGAGGGGGGCTTGGCTGGATTCCGCTGTTGATGATCCCGCTCATCCTGCTCATATGCACAGCAATCCAGTGGCCGCTGGCTCGTGCCATGCGTGAAAATCTGCAGGAGTCCTCCCTCAAGCAGGGCGTATTAGTGGAATCCATCGAGGGTCTGGAAACCCTCAAGGCAACCGGCGGATCGGGGTTCATGCAGCACCGCTGGCAACACTTCAGTGCCCTTCAGGCGGCGACAAGCATGAAGTCTCGCCAACTGACCAACCTGGCAACCGGTTCGGTGATGCTGCTTCAGCAATTACAGACGGTTGTGCTGATCATTGTGGGCGTTTACCTCATCGACGCCGGTCAACTGACCATGGGGGCTCTGATTGCCACGGTGATGCTCGGGGGGCGCGTGACAGCTCCGCTCGGCCAGGTCGTGGCGTTGGCTGTACGTCTGCAGCAGGCAAAGGCGGCGCTCTCCAGCTTGGACAAGTTGATGGCCCTGCCGGTCGAACGGGATGCGAAACAGAGCTACTTGCCCAAGCCCTTGCTGCGTGGGCAGATCAGTCTCCGTGCCCTGGGTTTTGCATACCCTGCACCGCCTCTTCAGCCCAACCCTCCGGTACTGGTCGACATCAATCTGGACGTCCAGCCAGGCGAGCGCGTAGCGATCATCGGCCGGGTCGGAAGCGGCAAGTCCACCCTGTTGCGGGTAATGGCGCGATTGTATGCGCCTGTCACCGGCCAGGTATTCAGCGAAGGCCTGGACCTGAACCAAGTCGACCCGGCCGACTGGCGCCATGCGACAGGTTATGTAGGGCAAGACGCCCGGCTGTTCTACGGAACGTTGCGCGAGAACCTGATGATCGGCCGCCCGGATGCAAGTTCCGAAGAACTGCTCGAGGTCATGCGCCTTACCGGGCTTGATCAGGTGGCTGCCCGCCATCCGCGTGGTCTTAACCTCCTGATCGGTGAAATGGGTGAAGGGCTTTCAGGTGGGCAGCGACAACTGGTTGCCCTGGCGCGCAGCCTTTTGGCTCGTCCTCGTCTTCTGCTGATGGATGAGCCGACAAGTGCAATGGACGTGCAGACCGAAACGCAGTTCCTGGCACATATGCGAAGAGCTCTTCAAGGCCAGACCCTTGTCGTGGTCACACACCGTCCGGCGGTGCTGGCCCTGGTGAATCGCGTCGTTGTGGTCGAGGAGGGCCGCATTGTGGCCGACGGCCCCAAATCGGCGGTCCTGGCTGCGCTGAACAGCGACGGCGCTGCGAAGCAACCGCCCGTAGCACGGAGCAAAAGCACCATCAACATGGGGGACTTGTCATCACTTAGTCCAGCCGCGCAGGGAGCTGCATCGTGAGCCGGTTCGCCATAGGCGTGCGATGGTCGCGTGGGCGGCTGACTGCCGAAGAGACCCGGTTCATGAACGATGTTCAGGAGTCATTGCTTGCCCAGCGCTCGCCTGGCTCCCTGCTGGTCATCTATCTGATTCTGGCGGTGCTCTTTGTCGGGGCAGTCTGGGCGCACTTTGCGCGGGTCGAAGAGATCACTCAGGGCGAGGCCCGGATCATTTCCAAGAGCCGTGAGCAGGTCATTCAGAGTTTGGAGGGCGGCATCCTCGCAGAAATGGCCGTGCGAGAGGGCGATGTAGTCGAGGCGGGGCAGGTTCTGTTGAAGATCGACCCAACACGTGCGCAAGCCAGCTATCGAGAGGCACTGAGCAAGGTGGTGGGCTTGAAGGGTAGCATTGCCCGGCTGCGGGCTGAGGCTTATGGCGTGCCTTTGCAGTTCGATGAACAGGTTCGCCAGGCGCCTGAGGTCGTCGAGCAGGAAACCCTCGCCTACCAGTCGCGACGCCGTGCGCTGCTGGACAGCGTCGCCTCTCTCGAGCGCAGCCATGATCTGTCCATGCAGGAGATCCGGCTGGCGGAGCCCTTGGCCGCTCGAGGCTTGCTTTCTGATGTAGAACTCCTGCGGATGCGGCGCCAGGCCAACGACATCAAGGCTCAGATCATCGAGCGCACCAATCGCTATCAGGCCGATGCGAATGCTGAACTAACCCGACTCGAACTGGAGCTCTCGCAAACCAACGAGAACCTTGTGGGGCGCGCTGATGTCGTGGAGCGCACTACGCTGACTGCCCCTGTGCGCGGCACCATCAAGAACGTCAGGGTCAACACGTTGGGAGGGGTCATCCAGCCTGGGGAACACATCCTTGAGATCGTGCCTCTGGAGGAGCAGTTGTTGGTAGAAGGGCGTATTCGCCCCTCCGATGTCGCCTTCCTGCGGCCGGGCCTGCCGGCCACCGTCAAGATCACGGCTTATGACTACGCCATTTATGGTGGCTTGAGTGGCCGGGTCGAGCACATCAGCCCCGATACGCTGAAGGACGACCAGAAGGCCGCGGCTGGCCGTCAGGACGATACCTATTACCGTGTGCTTGTCCTCACCGACAGCAGTGTATTGGAGGCAGGGGGAAAGCTGCTGCCCATCATCCCGGGAATGGTGGCGTCGGTTGAGATTCGGACGGGGGAGAAGACCATTCTCGACTACCTGCTCAAGCCCGTGCTCAAGGCGAGGGAGGCTTTCCGTGAGCGCTGAGTCAGGTTTCCGTGTGTTCGGGCTCTGTGTTTTGCTTGGCTGCAGTTCGTCCCCAGCCTGGGCGCTAGAAAACCCTGATCCTGAGAAGAGGAGTGTTTCTGCTGTTGAATACTGGCGCGAGCGGGGCATGGAGGATGCTCGGCATGTCAATGAAGCTGTGCTACGGGAGCGCTTGGCCCATGCGGTGCAGGTGGCGCTCCAGCGTAGCGCGCGCATCAAGGCCGCCCGCGCTGATACTGAAGTCGCAGAGGCGGAGCTGGACGAGGCCAAGGGGCGGCGCTGGCCACAGCTGGAGGTGAGCGGGGCGAGTCGTGCAGCATCCTTCGGTGGCTCGGCGCGGAGCAATGACAAAGGATTTGCAGCTGTTCAACTGAATACCAGCATCTACGACTGGGGGCAGATTTCGAACACCATTTCCAGTCGTGAGGCATTGCTGCAGGCAAACGCGCACAAGCTTGACGGCGAGCAGGAGAACATCGCGTTCGAAGTGGTCGGGCTGCTGGTCGAGCGTGCCAAGCAGCAGCACATCGGAGTGCTCAGTCGTGCCTATGCCGATCGTATGGGTGAGTTGGCGGAGATGCTGGCGAAAATCGTCCGGGTGGACCCGGGGCGCAACAGCGAGCTAACCCAGGCGAAAGGGCGACTCCTGCAAGCCCAGGCCGCGCTCGACAATGCATTGGCCAGGGAGAAGGACGCCGATATTGCCTTGCAGCGTCTTCTGGGCGACACCGTTATCAGCCTTCCGCCCCCCTCAGCCTGGAGCCTGGGCTTTGCAAACGCTCGGGATCTGGTTGCGAGCCTGGAGCGTCATCCCTCGATTCAACAGTCACGTGCGGAGTCGCTTTCGGCTGAGGACTATGCCCGTGCTGTTCGTGCAGCAGGAAGGCCTCAGGTGAATTGGGTGGTAGGCAAGGATACCGGTGAGAACCTGCAGGGCGACTCCAATCCTTGGAAAACCAGTATCCAAGTCACCTGGAATGCATTTTCGGGTGGTTCGTCCCGCGCGGCGGAGCGCGCGGCGCTCAGTCGGGCAGAAGCCGGGCGACAGCGTACAGACGATATCCTTGACGACCTGCGTCAGCGTATCCGGGCTGCTGACCATGACGCCCGAACCATGGCTGAGCGGGCAGACCTTTATCAAAAGCTGACGTTGGAGTCCGACCGGATTCGTTCCGACTTCTTCGACCAGTGGTATCACCTGGGGCGGCGCACGTTGCTCGACGTGCTGACCGCAGAGACCGATCACTATGGCAATCGTGTGAGTGAAGTGAACAACCGTTTCGATAGCTATCTAGCCATTTTCAGGCAATACGCCGCAGCTGGTGAGCTGGTGGCCTTTCTACGTAGTGGTCCCTCATGAGTCCGCCGGGCAGTCCTGCCCGGCTACATCTGATCCTTGGGAGGATCTGCATGATTGAATGTTTAGAGCAAGAAATAATGAACCAACCTCGGGTATTTCCCCTGCGCGGGAAAAGAGGAGGAAACGGTAATGCGCCACCCCGTACGTTGCTTCGTATGGCGAGTGGTGACCCGCAGGCACTAATTGGTCTGCTGGATGAAGTTGTACGCAGCAACCGCAGTGACCGCGATGGTCTGATTCGCTGCTATGGACTCTGTGATCGGCAAGCAGTTGCGCGTTTTGCGCACCGATTGAAGGGTGGTGCTCGGGTCGTCGGCGACCTCGGTCTTGCCAACGCCTGCCAGGCTTTGGAGCGTGTTGCCTTGGGGGCAGGGCGCATGGACACCACCTACGAGTTGGTGATTCTGGGGCTCGAGCGCTTGGAGCGCATTTTGTTGGCCGCTCATGAGCGTCTCGCCGAATCATCGCCGGTATCCATTCCCGCTTAAGTTCTTGACTTGATGGCGCCATAACAACCCCGGCACGAAGGCCGGGGCTGGGAAAGGTGGAGCGCAGGCGTGTGATCTCAGTCCACGGCCTTGACCATGTCTTCCAGGACTTTCTTGGCGTCGCCGAAGACCATCATGGTCTTGTCCAGGTAGAACAGTTCGTTGTCCAGACCGGCGTAGCCGCTGGCCATGGAGCGCTTGTTGACGATCACGGTCTTGGCCTTGTAGGCCTCGAGTATCGGCATGCCGGCGATCGGCGACTTCGGATCGTTCTTCGCGGCCGGGTTGACCACGTCGTTGGCGCCCAGGACCAGCACCACGTCGGCCTGGCCGAACTCAGAGTTGATGTCTTCCATCTCGAACACCTGCTCGTAGGGCACTTCGGCCTCGGCCAGCAGGACGTTCATGTGGCCGGGCATGCGGCCGGCAACCGGGTGGATGGCGAATTTCACGGTCACGCCACGGTGGCTCAGCTTCTCCGACAGTTCCATCAGCGCGTGCTGGGCACGGGCCACGGCCAGGCCGTAGCCGGGGACGATGATGACGGTGTCGGCGTTGGTCAGCAGGAAGGCCGCGTCGTCGGAGGAGCCCGACTTCACCGGGCGCTGCTCCTGGCTGCCGCCCGAGCTGCCGGCGTCCGCGTCGGCACCGAAGCCGCCGAGGATGACGTTGAAGAACGAGCGGTTCATCGCCTTGCACATGATGTAGGAGAGGATCGCGCCCGAGGAGCCCACCAGCGAACCGGCGATGATCAGCATCGAGTTGTTCAGCGAGAAGCCGATACCGGCGGCCGCCCAGCCCGAGTAGCTGTTGAGCATCGACACCACCACCGGCATGTCGGCGCCGCCGATCGGGATGATGATCAGCACGCCGATGACGAAGGCCAGGGCCACCAGCACGGCGAAGGCGCGGATGTCACCGGTGAAGGTGAAGTACAGGCCCAGTGCGAGGATGGCCAGGCCCACCAGCAGGTTGACCATGTGCTGGCCCTTGAACACCACCGGGGCGCCCTGGAACAGGCGGAACTTGTACTTGCCGGAGAGCTTGCCGAAGGCGATCACCGAACCGGAGAAGGTGATGGCACCGATGGCTGCGCCGAGGAACAGTTCCAGGCGGTTGCCCTTGGGAATGGCGTCGCCCAGGGTGGCGACGATGCCCAGGGACTGGGGTTCGACCACGGCGGCGATGGCGATGAACACGGCGGCCAGGCCGATCATGCTGTGCATGAAGGCGACCAGCTCCGGCATCTTGGTCATTTCGACGCGCTTGGCCATGATCGAGCCGGCGGTGCCGCCGACCAGCAGGCCGACGATGACGTAGCCGATGCCTTGGGTGGCCCCCCCGTCTTTCAAAGCCAGCGCGCCGAGCTTGTAGATCAGGCCGACGGTGGTGAACACCGCGATGGCCATGCCGATCATGCCGAACAGGTTGCCGCGACGGGACGTGGTCGGGTGCGACAGGCCCTTCAGCGCCTGGATGAAGCACACCGAGGCGACGAGGTAGAGAACAGTGATCAGGTTCATGCTCATGGTCAGTGTTTCTCCGCAGCCGCTTTCGGCGCTTTCTTCTTGAACATTTCCAGCATGCGGCGGGTGACCAGGAAGCCACCGAAGACGTTCACCGCAGCCAGGGCTACCGCCAGGGTGCCCATGGCCTTGCCCAGGGGGGTGACGGTGAGGGCGGCGGCCAGCATGGCGCCGACGATCACGATCGCGGAGATGGCGTTGGTCACGGCCATCAGCGGGGTGTGCAGGGCGGGGGTCACGTTCCACACCACGTGATAGCCGACGTAGATGGCCAGCACGAAGATGATCAGGTTGTAGATGCCGTCAGAAATCAGGTCCATGTCCGCTGCCCCTTAGCCGTTGGTGCGGACGACTTGCCCGTCGCGGCACATCAGGCACGCGGCGACGATGTCGTCTTCGAGGTTGAGGTGAAACTGGCCGTCCTTGTCGATGACCAGCTTGAGGAAATCCAGCAGGTTGCGGGCGTACAGCGCGGAGGCATCGGCCGGCACCAGGGCCGCGAGGTTGCCGTGGCCGACGATGGTGATGCCGTGCTTGACCACCACCTGGTCCAGCTCGGTGAGCGGGCAGTTGCCACCCTGGCTGGCGGCCAGGTCGATGACCACGGAGCCCGGCTTCATCTCGGCGACGGTGGTCTCGTGGAGCAGGGTCGGGGCCTTGCGGCCGGGGATCAGTGCGGTGGTGATGACGATATCGGACTGCTTGGCGCGTTCGTGAACGGCCTTGGCCTGGCGCTCCATCCAGGAGGCGGGCATGGGACGGGCATAGCCGCCGACGCCCTGGGCGCATTCGCGCTCTTCATCGGTCTCGAAGGGGACGTCGACGAACTTGGCGCCGAGGGACTCGATCTGCTCCTTCACCGCCGGGCGCACGTCGGAGGCCTCGATCACCGCACCCAGGCGCTTGGCCGTGGCGATGGCCTGCAGGCCGGCGACACCGGCGCCGAGGATCAGCACGCGGGCGGCCTTCACGGTGCCGGCGGCGGTCATCAGCATGGGCATGAAGCGCGGGTAGTGGTTGGCCGCCAGCATCACCGCCTTGTAGCCGGCGATGTTGGCCTGGGACGACAGCACGTCCAGGCTCTGGGCGCGGGAGGTACGCGGGGCGGCCTCCAGGGCGAAGGCGGTCAGGCCACGGGCGTTGTGCCGGGCGATGGTTTCGTTGCTGAAGGGGTTGAGCATCCCCACCAGGACGGCACCGGCCTTCATCAGGGCGGCTTCGTCGTCGCTGGGGGCCACGACCTTGAGCACCAGGTCGGCACCGAAGGCGGCAGCGGCATCACCCAGGGTGGCGCCGACGGCTTCGAAGGCGGCGTCGGGAATGCTGGCGTTGATGCCGGCCCCGCGCTGCACGGTGACCTGATGGCCTTGGCCGATCAGCTTCTTGATGGTCTCTGGCGTTGCGGCAACCCGCGTTTCGCCGGCCTGGGTTTCGAGAGGAACACCGATGTGCACGTAAAAACCTCCTGCGTGATCGTTTTACTTATGAGTCCAGTGCACTGCGATGGCGCTCTGGCGGGCGGATCAGCACGACGCCGCCGGGTGCGCATGGCGCGACCAGGACGGGCGCGGCATTTTGCAGGTGAACCGAATGGCCATCAAGGAGTTCTGGAGCAAAACGCAACAAGAACTACAAGTCACCTACTGACCGTTTTCCCAGTGATAAGGTTCGATCTGCCTCCAGCCATTGTCTAATGGGCCTTTCGGCGTTCTTTTGTCTTCCGTGAGGCGCCGGGGCTCGTGGAAAAGCGCCGGGCACGCCGGAACCTCGGGAAGGCTGCGCAATCCTGCCGTGTCCAGCGTGGGGACTGTTAGTCAGCGTTTTTTATAGTTGCCATAAGGTCCCGGAAATCCGGGCTTCTGTAGTTTTCATGAATAGTTGACTACAGGGTCAGGTCGCTCTGCTGCGGGGCTTTGAGGCGGGTGTGCAGGGTGGGTGTGGCGGATTGTCGCGATGGTGCCTCAGATCAGCAGGCCAAGGGTCTTGGCGCGCATCTCGGCCTGGGTGCGCTGCTTCACGCCGGGCTTGCTGTTGATCTTCTTGGTGTGGGTCTTGACGGTGTTGACCGAGATGAGCGCCCGCCCGTCGATCTCTTCGTCCAGTGCGGTAGGGGCCCAGGCCTGCCTGAACGGGCGACTGGCGGCATCACCCGTGTGGGTGATGCGCTGGGATGGGGCGCGGGGAGATGACCCCTTCTGGTGTGTCGGGCAGGGTGTTTCGCTTCAGGATTCGCCTGCTTCCTGGCGATAACGGGCGGCGGCTTCCAGCAGCCAGTCGCGGAAGGCGCCGAGCACGGCGGACTCGACCCTGCGTTCGGGGATGAACAGGTAATAGGCCTTATCGCTGCGGCAGCTGTGGGTGAGGGCGGTGACCAGGTGGCCCTCCTCCAGTTCGCGCTGGATGAGGAAGGGGGGGATGAGGGCGACGCCCATTTCGTGCATGGCGGCCTGGGCGAGCATGGAGAAGAGTTCGTAGCGTGGACCGCTGAGGTCGCGGGCGACGTTCAGGCCGAGGGAGTTGAACCACTGGCGCCAGGCGTAGGGGCGGGTGGTCTGCTGCAACAGTGGCAGGCGGGCGATGTCCTCGGCGCTGAGGCTGGTCCGCCCGCCCAGCAGACTAGGGCTGCAGACCGGTACGGAGTGCTCGTGCATGAGGAAGTGGGACTGGGTACCGGACCAGTCGGCGGTGCCGAAGTGCAGGGCGGCGTCGAAGTCGGTGTCGGCGAACAGGAAGGGGCGGGTGCGGTTGGTGAGGTTGACGGTGACTTCGGGGTGCAGGCGTTGAAAGTCTTTCAGCCGGGGCAGCAGCCATTGGGTGCCGAAGGTGGGGACCACGGCAAGCTCGATGGCCATGGCGCCCTGCTGGCCCATGACGGCGAGGGTGTCACGTTCGACGGCGTCGAGCTGGCTGGCGATGCGCCGGGAGTAGGCGAGGCCGGCTTCGGTGAGCTTCACGCCACGTCGGGAGCGGCGGAACAGTTCGATGCCGAGGAAGTCCTCCAGGCCGCCGATCTGGCGGCAGATGGCGCTCTGGGTGAGGGCCAGTTCCTCGGCCGCTTTGGTGAAGCTCTGGTGGCGGGCGGCGGATTCGAATGCGATCAGTGCGTTGGTGCTGGGAATCTTGCGGCGCATTTTGTACGGCTACCTCACAAGTGGCGGGCCTTTGGCGGGCCTATGAAGCGTTCGGAGTGAGAAATTAGCACAAGAGGGTGCGAAAACCTCGTTTGCCGGGCCTGGGGGCGCTGTCTAGGATTGTTCCCCACAACGCGCGGACACTCCGCCTGACTCCATCCCCTATCGAGGATTTGCCCATGGCTGCCAAAGCTTCCTTCAACTGGATCGACCCGTTGCTGCTGGACCAGCAACTGACCGAAGAGGAGCGCATGGTGCGCGAGAGCGCCCAGCAGTTCGCCGAGGACAAGCTGGCGCCGCGTGTGCTGGAGGCCTTCCGCCATGAGCAGACCGATCCGGCGATCTTCCGCGAGATGGGCGAAGTGGGCCTGCTGGGCGCGACCATTCCGGTGGAGTACGGCGGCAGCGGTCTGAACTACGTGTGCTATGGGCTGATCGCCCGCGAGGTGGAGCGCATCGACTCGGGCTACCGCTCGATGATGAGTGTGCAGTCGTCCCTGGTGATGGTGCCGATCAATGAGTTCGGCAGCGAAGCACAGAAACAGAAGTACCTGCCGAAGCTGGCCAGTGGTGAGTGGATCGGCTGCTTCGGCTTGACCGAGCCGAACCATGGTTCCGATCCGGGCTCGATGGTGACCCGTGCGAAGAAGGTGGACGGTGGCTATCGCCTGAGCGGCAGCAAGATGTGGATCACCAACAGCCCGATCGCCGATGTGTTCGTGGTCTGGGCGAAGGACGATGCCGGTGACATCCGCGGCTTCGTGCTGGAGAAGGGCTGGGAAGGTCTGAGCGCGCCGGCGATCCACGGCAAGGTGGGCCTGCGTGCATCCATCACCGGGGAGATCGTGATGGACAACGTGTTCGTGCCGGAAGAGAACGCCTTCCCAGAGGTGCGTGGTCTGAAAGGTCCGTTCACCTGCCTGAACTCGGCTCGCTACGGCATCTCCTGGGGGGCACTGGGTGCCGCCGAGTTCTGCTGGCACACCGCGCGCCAGTACGTGCTGGACCGCCATCAGTTCGGTCGTCCGCTGGCGGCCAACCAGCTGATCCAGAAGAAGCTGGCCGACATGCAGACCGAGATCACTCTGGCCCTGCAGGGTTGCCTGCGCCTCGGCCGGATGAAGGACGAGGGCACGGCGGCGGTGGAAATCACTTCGATCATGAAACGCAACAGTTGCGGCAAGGCGCTGGACGTCGCGCGCATGGCCCGCGACATGCTGGGCGGCAACGGCATCTCCGACGAGTTCGGCATCGCCCGTCACCTGGTGAACCTGGAGGTGGTGAACACCTACGAGGGCACCCATGACGTCCACGCGCTGATCCTCGGTCGTGCGCAGACCGGTATCCAGGCGTTCTTCTGATCCGGTCCCTGTCCGGGCCCTTCTATATATAGAGGGGCCCGGCTCTGCTTCTTTCTTCTTCCGCAGGTGATCCCATGGCTGGTGCCCTCTCCCATATCCGCGTGCTCGACCTGTCCCGTGTGTTGGCGGGACCTTGGTCGGGGCAGATCCTTGCTGACCTCGGTGCCGACGTGATCAAGGTGGAGCGGCCGGGGAGTGGCGACGATACCCGCGCGTGGGGGCCGCCCTATCTGAAGGACGCCGATGGCCGGGATACCAGCGAGGCGGCGTACTTCCTGTCGGCCAACCGCAACAAGCAGTCGGTGACCATCGACTTCACCCAGACGGAGGGGCAGGAGCTGGTACGTCGCCTGGCGGCGGAGTCGGACATCCTCATCGAGAACTTCAAGGTCGGTGGGCTGGCAGCCTATGGGCTGGACTATGAGTCGCTCAAGGCGATCAACCCGCGCCTCATCTATTGCTCAATCACCGGGTTCGGTCAGTTCGGCCCCTACGCCAAGCGAGCGGGTTACGACTTCATGATCCAGGGGCTGGGCGGGCTGATGAGCCTGACCGGTCGTTCGGACCAGGAAGAGGGCGCCGGGCCGGTCAAGGTCGGTGTGGCGCTGACGGACATTCTTACCGGGCTCTATTCCAGCGTGGCCATCCTGGCTGCGCTGACAGCTCGGGAGACCACCGGTCGGGGGCAGCACATCGACATGGCGCTGCTGGACGTGCAGGTGGCCTGCCTGGCGAACCAGGCGATGAACTACCTGACCACAGGCGTTCCTCCCCGGCGCCTGGGCAATGCGCATCCGAACATCGTGCCGTACCAGGACTTCCCCACGGCGGATGGTGATTTCATCCTCACGGTTGGCAACGACGGGCAGTTCCGTAAGTTCTGTGAGGTGGCCGGGCATCCGGAATGGGCTGACGATCCACGCTTTGCCAGCAACAAGGCACGGGTGGCGAACCGGGCGGAACTGATCCCGCTGATCCGCCAGGCCACTGTATTCAAGACCACGACCGAGTGGGTGGCGGCACTGGAGGCGGTCGGCGTGCCCTGCGGACCGATCAACGACCTGGCGGCGGTGTTCGAGGATCCCCAGGTGCTCGCCCGGGGGCTGAAAGTCGAACTGCCCCATGCACTGGCCGGTGCGGTGGCCCAGGTGGCCAGCCCGCTACGCCTCTCCGATACGCCGGTGGAGTACCGGATGGCACCGCCGCGCCTGGGCGAGCACACGGCATCCGTACTGGAGCGTGTGCTGGGACTGTCGGCGGAGGCTATCGAGCGTCTACGGCAGGAAGGGGTGGTGTAGCCACATCTATAAAGAGGCCTGGAAGCCGGGCGTAAATTTTTTTCCGAAAAGGGGGTTTACACCCATCTTCACTCATGTAGAATGCGCGCCTCGCTGAAGCGGAATGCTCCGCCAAGCGAGCTAAGTTGTTGAGTAGAAAGAAAAATTTCGAAAAACAGCTTGACGGAAGAAAGAGGTGCTGTAGAATGCGCGCCTCGCTTCGGAAGAGAAATCAAACGAAGCACAAGTTGTTGAGTAGAAAGAAAAAATTCTTCGAAAAACAGCTTGACAGAAAGAAAGGCTGCTGTAGAATGCGCGGCCTCGGTTGAGACGAAAGACTTGATCGAAACGCTCTTTAAAAATTTGAATCAAGCAATTCGTGTGGGTGCTTGTGATGTAAGACTGGTAGTCGACTGATTATCAGCAACACAAGTAACG
>NZ_LYSP01000071.1:0-15811 GCF_001728945.1 Pseudomonas sp. ENNP23 | reverse complement strand
TGGTCGTACCGTTGGTGCCGGTGTTGTTGCCAAGATCATCGAGTAACTGGTTGATCTTGCTCTCTCAGGCCGGCATAATGGTCGGCCTGATTTTGTTACAGGCCAGTAGCTCAATTGGCAGAGCGGCGGTCTCCAAAACCGCAGGTTGGGGGTTCGATTCCCTCCTGGCCTGCCAGATTTCCCGGTTCTGGGTTCTGGCAATCTCCACACAAGGTCCTTTCCGATGAATGCCAAGCTTGAAGCCAAAGAATCTCGCTTCGATGCGCTGAAGTGGATCGTTGTGGCTTTTTTGGTTGTTGTGGGTGTGGTGGGTAATCACTACTTCGCTGCTCAGCCGATTATCTATCGCGTCCTTGCTCTCCTGGTTCTGGGGGGGGGGGCTGCGTTCGTTGCGCTGCAGACCGTCAAGGGGCAGGCGTTTTTTTCGCTGGCCAAAGAAGCTCGCGTTGAGATTCGCAAGGTGGTCTGGCCCACGCGTCAGGAAACTACCCAGACCACTCTGATCGTGGTTGCGGTTGTTCTTGTCATGGCGCTGCTCTTGTGGGGTCTGGATTCCCTGCTGGGCTGGCTTGTTTCGATGATTGTTGGTTAAAGGGTGCCCCGTGGCTAAGCGTTGGTACGTTGTTCACGCGTATTCCGGTTATGAGAAGCATGTCATGCGTTCTCTCGTTGAGCGCGTGAAGCTTGCGGGTATGGAGGATCAGTTTGGTGAGATCCTCGTGCCGACCGAAGAAGTGGTCGAAATGCGTAATGGTCAGAAGCGCAAGAGTGAACGGAAGTTCTTTCCTGGTTACGTTCTCGTACAGATGGAAATGAGCGAAGCTACCTGGCATCTGATCAAGGATACTCCTCGCGTCATGGGGTTCATTGGTGGTACTGCAGACAAGCCTGCTCCCATCACTGAGCGTGAGGCTGAGGCGATTCTTCGCCGTGTTGCTGATAGTGGTGACAAGCCGAAGCCTAAGACCCTGTTCGAGCCGGGCGAAACTGTTCGGGTCATTGATGGTCCGTTTGCGGATTTCAATGGTGTGGTTGAAGAGGTTAACTACGAGAAGAGCCGCATTCAGGTTGCTGTGCTCATCTTCGGTCGCTCCACTCCTGTTGAGTTGGAGTTCAGCCAGGTCGAAAAGGTCTAGCTGTAGATGCATCCCATACCCCGCAGCCAATGGTTGCGGGGTTTTGTCGTCACTGGGATAAACGCAATGAAATCGGGGAGCCCTTGGGGCGCTTGAACCCGCAAATGGAGTCATAAATGGCTAAGAAAATTCAGGCTTACATCAAGCTGCAAGTGAAGGCTGGCCAGGCCAACCCTTCTCCGCCGGTTGGTCCCGCTCTCGGTCAGCACGGCGTGAACATCATGGAGTTCTGCAAGGCGTTCAACGCCAAGACCCAGGGCATGGAGCCCGGTCTGCCCACTCCCGTGATCATTACTGTCTACAGCGACCGTAGCTTCACGTTCGAGACCAAGAGCACCCCGGCTTCCGTGCTGCTGAAGAAAGCGGCTGGCATCACCAGCGGCTCTTCCCGTCCGAACAGCCAGAAGGTTGGCACTGTTACCCGTGCACAGCTTGAAGATATTGCCAAAGCCAAGCAGGCGGATCTGACTGCAGCTGACCTGGATGCGGCCGTGCGTACCATCGCCGGTTCCGCTCGTAGCATGGGCCTGAACGTGGAGGGCGTGTAAATGGCAAAGCTGACCAAGCGCCAAAAGGCAATTGCCGCCAAGGTTGAAGCCGGCAAGCAATATGCATTTGAAGATGCAGCCAAGCTTCTCGCTGAGCTGTCCACCATCAAGTTCAAGGAGTCCGTGGACATCGCCATCAATCTCGGCGTTGATCCTCGCAAATCCGACCAGGTCGTTCGTGGCGCCACTGTTCTGCCGAATGGCACTGGCAAGAGCGTTCGCGTTGCTGTGTTCACTCAGGGGCCTGGTGTCGAAGCCGCTCTGGCTGCCGGCGCGGACAAGGTTGGCATGGACGAACTGGCTGCCGAAATGAAGGCTGGTGACCTGAACTATGACGTGGTCATTGCCTCCCCCGATGCAATGCGCGTTGTCGGGCAACTGGGTCAGGTTCTTGGTCCCCGTGGCCTGATGCCGAACCCGAAGGTCGGTACTGTTACTCCCGACGTGGCTACCGCTGTCAAGAACGCCAAGGCTGGTCAGGTACGCTTCCGTACTGACAAGAACGGCATCATCCATGCCTCCGTTGGCAAGGTTGATTTCGAGCCGGTCAAGCTGAAGCAGAACGTCGAAGCCCTGCTGTCCGACCTGAAGCGCCTCAAGCCGTCCACCTCCAAGGGTGTGTATGTGCAGCGCGTGACCCTGAGCACCACCATGGGCCCGGGTCTGCAGATCGATCAAGCTTCCCTGGAAGCTTAAGGAACAAAGTCGCAGTGGGCCTTTGTGCCCGCTGCGCAGGTATTGGGGTCCCTGCCTGGCGGGGGCTATCCAAGACCGTAGGCGGCCATGCCTCAAACCGGGGAGCGATCCCCGAGCCTACGCAGATGGTGCTCCCGATTCGTTTACCGAATCAGACACCAAAACGCCGTCCGGCCTTGGCTGGACGAACCGGTAACATCCAGGAGTGAACCCGTGGCAATTAAACTCGAAGACAAGAAGGCCATCGTCGCTGAAGTCAACGAGGCTGCCCAAGCTGCCCTGTCCGCTGTCGTGGCTGATGCCCGTGGCGTGACCGTGGCTGCCATGACCGGACTCCGTAAAGAGGCCCGCGCGGCTGGTGTTTACGTCAAAGTCGTACGTAACACTCTTGCCCGTCGCGCCGTCGAAGGCACTTCCTTTGAAGTACTCGGCGACGTGTTCAAGGGCCCGACCCTCATCGCTTTTTCCAAGGAGCATCCGGGCGCTGCCGCCCGTATCTTCAAGGAGTTCGCCAAGGGTCAGGACAAGTTCGAGATCAAGGCCGCCGCGTTTGAAGGCAAGCTGATCGCAGCCAACCAGATCGACGTACTGGCAACTCTGCCGACCTACGACGAAGCCGTATCCCAGCTGATGAGCGTTATTCAAGGCGCCACCAGCAAGCTGGCTCGTACCCTGGCGGCAATCCGCGACCAGAAGGAAAGCGCCGCAGCCTGATAAGGCCGCGCCCTTCTTTTCGCTTTATTCGATTAATTCGATGGCCGCCTGAGGCCATCCATCAATACAGGAATTAGAGTCATGGCTCTGACCAACGAAGACATCATCAACGCCGTATCCGAAATGTCCGTGATGCAAGTTGTTGAACTGATCAAGGCAATGGAAGAGAAGTTCGGCGTTACCGCTGCTGCAGCTGTTGCTGCTGGCCCGGCTGCCGCTGCTGCTGTTGTTGAAGAGCAGACCGAGTTCACCATCGTCCTGGCTGAAGCTGGCGACAAGAAAGTGAACGTGATCAAGGTCGTTCGCGAACTGACCGGTCTGGGCCTGAAAGAAGCCAAGGCAGTTGTTGACGGCGCCCCGGGCGTTGTCAAGGAAGGCGCTTCGAAAGAAGAAGCCGAAGCCGCCAAGAAGGCTCTGGAAGAAGCTGGCGCCAAAGTCGAGCTCAAGTAAGCGACGACCTTGCGTCTACAGCCTGAGCGGTAAGCGAAAGGCTGATGGCTGGTGGCTTAGGCCACCGGCCTTTTTCCGTTCTAGGTGGTCGTCTCATGACAGCTGCCCGGGATGTGAGGCTCCCACCGACCAAGGTGGCGCAAACCAAGGGGTTTGCACGATTTTCTGGCTACTCCCGTCGGAGGAGCCAAATAAGCAGGTGACCAAGCTGGGGAACGCTGATGGCTTACTCATACACTGAGAAAAAACGTATCCGCAAAGACTTTAGCAAGTTGCCGGACGTCATGGATGTACCCTACCTCCTGGCCATCCAGCTGGATTCGTACCGCGAATTCCTGCAGGCGGGCGCGAGCAAGGAGCGGATCCGTGATATCGGCCTGCACGCGGCCTTCAAGTCTGTATTCCCGATCATCAGCTATTCCGGCAACGCCGCTCTGGAATACGTTGGCTATCGCCTTGGCGAGCCGGCCTTCGACGTCAAGGAATGCGTGCTGCGCGGCGTGACTTTCGCCGTTCCGCTGCGCGTCAAGGTGCGTCTGATCATTTTCGACAAGGAGTCGTCGAACAAGGCCATCAAGGACATCAAGGAACAAGAAGTCTACATGGGCGAAATCCCGCTCATGACCGAGAACGGTACCTTCATCATCAACGGTACCGAGCGCGTGATCGTCTCTCAGCTGCACCGCTCCCCGGGCGTGTTCTTCGACCATGACCGTGGCAAGACCCACAGCTCCGGCAAGCTGCTGTACTCCGCGCGCATCATTCCCTACCGTGGTTCCTGGCTGGACTTCGAGTTCGATCCGAAGGACTGCGTGTTCGTTCGTATCGACCGTCGCCGCAAGCTGCCGGCCTCCGTCCTGCTGCGTGCGCTGGGCTACAGCACCGAGGAAGTGCTCAACGCCTTCTATGCCACCAACGTTTTCCATGTGAAGGGCGAAGGCCTGCACCTGGAACTGGTGCCCCAGCGCCTGCGTGGTGAAGTTGCCGTATTCGACATCAAGGATCCGTCCGGCAAGGTGATCGTGGAGCAGGGCCGTCGTATCACTGCCCGCCACATCAACCAGCTGGAGAAGGCTGGCATCAGCGAGCTGGAAGTTCCGCTGGACTACGTCCTCGGTCGCACCACCGCCAAGGCCATCGTGCATCCGGCCACCGGCGAGATCATCGTCGAGTGCAATACCGAGCTGACCACCGACCTGCTGGTCAAGATCGCCAAGGCACAGGTCGTCCGCATCGAGACCCTGTACACCAACGACATCGACTGCGGTCCGTTCATCTCCGACACCCTGAAGATCGACTCCACCAGCAACCAGTTGGAAGCCTTGGTGGAGATCTATCGCATGATGCGTCCTGGTGAGCCGCCGACCAAGGAAGCTGCCGAGACCCTGTTCAACAACCTGTTCTTCAGCGCCGAGCGTTACGACCTGTCTGCTGTCGGCCGCATGAAGTTCAACCGCCGGATTGGCCGCACCGAAATCGAGGGGCCTGGTGTTCTCAGTCGCGAAGACATCGTCGAGGTCCTCAAGACTCTGGTCGACATCCGTAACGGCAAGGGCATCGTCGACGACATCGACCACCTCGGTAACCGTCGCGTCCGTTGCGTTGGCGAAATGGCCGAAAACCAGTTCCGCGTCGGCCTGGTGCGCGTCGAGCGCGCGGTCAAGGAACGCCTGTCCATGGCGGAGAGCGAAGGTCTGATGCCTCAGGACCTGATCAACGCCAAGCCCGTGGCTGCCGCGATCAAGGAGTTCTTCGGCTCCAGCCAGCTCTCCCAGTTCATGGACCAGAACAACCCGCTGTCCGAGATCACCCACAAGCGCCGCGTTTCCGCACTCGGCCCAGGTGGTCTGACTCGTGAGCGCGCGGGCTTCGAAGTCCGCGACGTACACCCGACCCACTACGGCCGTGTGTGCCCGATCGAGACGCCTGAAGGTCCGAACATCGGTCTGATCAACTCCCTGGCCACCTACGCCCGCACCAACCAGTACGGTTTCCTCGAGAGCCCCTACCGTGTTGTAAAAGGCACCCAAGTGACCGATGAGATCGTCTTCCTCTCCGCCATCGAAGAGGCCGACCACGTCATCGCTCAGGCGTCTGCCACGCTCAACGAGCAGGGCCAACTGATCGACGAGCTGGTGGCTGTGCGTCACCTGAACGAGTTCACCGTGAAGGCGCCGGAAGACGTCACCCTCATGGACGTATCGCCGAAGCAGGTCGTTTCCGTCGCTGCCTCGCTGATCCCGTTCCTCGAGCACGACGACGCCAACCGCGCACTCATGGGCTCGAACATGCAGCGCCAGGCCGTACCGACCCTGCGCGCCGACAAGCCGCTAGTCGGTACCGGCATGGAGCGCAACGTCGCCCGTGACTCCGGTGTCTGCGTCGTGGCCCGTCGTGGTGGCGTGATCGACTCTGTCGATGCCAGCCGCATTGTCGTCCGTGTGAACGACGACGAAGTCGAGACTGGCGAAGCCGGTGTCGACATCTACAACCTGACCAAGTACACCCGTTCCAACCAGAACACCTGCATCAACCAGCGTCCGCTGGTGCAGAAGGGTGACAAGGTTTCGCGCAGCGACATCCTGGCCGATGGTCCGTCCACCGATATGGGTGAACTGGCCCTGGGTCAGAATATGCGCGTCGCGTTCATGCCTTGGAACGGCTTCAACTTCGAAGACTCCATCTGCCTCTCCGAGCGCGTGGTCCAAGAGGATCGTTTCACCACGATCCACATCCAGGAGCTGACCTGCGTCGCCCGTGACACCAAGCTCGGCCCAGAAGAAATCACCGCGGACATCCCGAACGTGGGTGAGGCTGCGCTGAACAAGCTGGATGAAGCCGGCATCGTCTACGTCGGAGCCGAAGTACAGGCTGGCGACATCCTGGTCGGCAAGGTCACCCCGAAAGGCGAGACCCAGCTGACTCCGGAAGAGAAGCTGCTGCGCGCGATCTTCGGTGAGAAGGCATCCGACGTTAAGGACACCTCCCTGCGTGTGCCGACCGGCACCAAGGGCACCGTCATCGACGTCCAGGTCTTCACCCGTGATGGCGTGGAGCGCGACTCCCGTGCTCTGTCCATCGAGAAGATGCAACTCGACGAGATCCGCAAGGATCTGAACGAAGAGTTCCGCATCGTCGAAGGTGCAACCTTCGAGCGCCTGCGTTCCGCCCTGGTCGGCCAGGTTGCCGAAGGTGGCGCCGGCCTCAAGAAAGGCACCGAGATCACCGACGAGTACCTCGACGGTCTTGAGCGCGGCCAGTGGTTCAAGCTGCGCATGGCGGACGACGCTCTGAACGAGCAGCTCGAGAAGGCCCAGGCCTACCTCTCCGACCGTCGCCAGCTGCTGGACGACAAGTTCGAAGACAAGAAGCGCAAGCTTCAGCAAGGCGACGACCTGGCACCGGGCGTCCTGAAAATCGTCAAGGTGTACCTCGCCATCAAGCGCCGCATCCAGCCGGGTGACAAGATGGCGGGCCGCCACGGTAACAAGGGTGTGGTCTCCGTGATCATGCCGGTCGAAGACATGCCCCACGATGCCAATGGCACCCCGGTGGACATCGTCCTCAACCCGCTGGGCGTACCGTCGCGTATGAACGTCGGCCAGATTCTCGAAACCCACCTGGGCCTTGCGGCCAAGGGCCTGGGCGAGAAGATCAACCGCATGCTCGAAGAGCAGCGCAAGATCGCCGAGCTGCGCAAGTTCCTGCACGAGATCTACAACGAGATCGGTGGGCGTCAGGAGAGCCTGGATGAACTGAGCGATCAGGAAATCCTCGACCTGGCGAAGAACCTGCGCGGCGGCGTGCCGATGGCCACCCCGGTGTTCGACGGTGCCAAGGAGCGCGAGATCAAGGCGATGCTGAAGCTCGCCGATCTGCCCGAGAGCGGCCAGATGCGCCTGTTCGACGGTCGTACCGGCAACATGTTCGAGCGGCCGACCACCGTCGGCTACATGTACATGCTGAAGCTGAACCACCTGGTCGACGACAAGATGCACGCACGCTCCACCGGCTCCTACAGCCTGGTTACCCAGCAGCCGCTGGGTGGTAAGGCGCAGTTCGGTGGCCAGCGTTTCGGGGAGATGGAGGTATGGGCGCTGGAAGCCTACGGCGCCGCCTACACCCTGCAGGAAATGCTGACCGTGAAGTCCGACGACGTGAACGGCCGTACCAAGATGTACAAAAACATCGTGGATGGCGATCACCGCATGGAGGCTGGCATGCCCGAGTCCTTCAACGTGTTGATCAAAGAGATCCGCTCGCTCGGCATCGACATCGAACTGGAAACCGAATAACACGCGACGCCCAGAACGCTACGGCTGGTCAAGGCCGGTCGTAGCGGGTCCGTGAGGAGGAAAGGCCTTGAAAGACTTGCTGAATCTGTTGAAAAACCAGGGTCAAATCGAAGAGTTCGATGCCATCCGTATTGGCCTGGCCTCGCCCGAGATGATCCGTTCCTGGTCCTTCGGTGAAGTGAAGAAGCCGGAGACCATCAACTACCGTACCTTCAAGCCGGAGCGCGATGGCCTGTTCTGCGCCAAGATCTTCGGCCCGGTGAAGGACTACGAGTGCCTGTGCGGTAAGTACAAGCGCCTCAAGCACCGCGGTGTGATTTGCGAGAAGTGCGGTGTGGAAGTCGCCCTGGCCAAGGTGCGCCGTGAGCGCATGGGCCACATCGAGCTGGCTTCCCCTGTTGCCCACATCTGGTTCCTGAAGTCCCTGCCGTCCCGTATCGGCCTGCTGCTGGACATGACCCTGCGTGACATCGAGCGCGTGCTCTATTTCGAGAGCTACGTAGTGATTGATCCTGGCATGACCACCCTTGAGAAAGGTCAGCTGCTGAATGACGAGCAATACTTCGAAGCCCTCGAAGAGTTCGGTGACGACTTCGACGCCCGCATGGGTGCCGAGGCTGTCCGCGAGCTGCTGAACGCCATCGACCTGGAGCACGAGATTGGCCGCCTGCGCGAAGAGATTCCGCAGACCAACTCGGAAACCAAGATCAAGAAGCTGTCCAAGCGCCTGAAGCTGATGGAAGCCTTCAAGGACTCCGGCAACCACCCCGAGTGGATGGTGCTGACCGTCCTGCCGGTGCTGCCGCCGGACCTGCGTCCGCTGGTTCCGCTGGATGGCGGTCGTTTCGCGACCTCCGACCTGAACGATCTGTATCGCCGGGTCATCAACCGTAACAACCGCCTGAAGCGGCTGCTTGACCTGGCCGCTCCGGACATCATCGTGCGCAACGAAAAGCGCATGCTGCAGGAAGCTGTCGACGCCCTGCTGGACAACGGCCGTCGCGGCCGTGCCATCACTGGCTCGAACAAGCGCCCGCTGAAGTCCCTGGCCGACATGATCAAGGGCAAGCAAGGTCGCTTCCGTCAGAACCTGCTCGGTAAGCGCGTGGACTACTCCGGTCGTTCCGTTATCACCGTGGGCCCGACCCTGCGTCTGCACCAGTGCGGTCTGCCCAAGAAGATGGCCCTCGAGCTGTTCAAGCCGTTCATCTTCGGCAAGCTCGAAGCCCGCGGCATGGCCACCACCATCAAGGCGGCCAAGAAGATGGTCGAGCGCGAGCTGCCCGAGGTCTGGGACGTACTCGCCGAAGTCATCCGTGAACACCCCGTGCTGTTGAACCGAGCACCGACCCTCCATCGTCTGGGTATCCAGGCGTTCGAGCCGGTGCTGATCGAAGGCAAGGCCATCCAGCTGCACCCGCTGGTCTGCGCCGCGTACAACGCCGACTTCGACGGTGACCAGATGGCCGTGCACGTCCCGCTGACCCTCGAGGCCCAGCTGGAAGCGCGCGCGCTGATGATGTCCACCAACAACATCCTGTCGCCTGCCAACGGCGAGCCGATCATCGTTCCGTCCCAGGACGTGGTTCTCGGTCTGTACTACATGACCCGGGAGGCGGTGAACGCCAAGGGTGAGGGTCGCGTCTTCGCTGACCTGCAGGAAGTCGACCGCGTGTTCCGCGCTGGCGAGGCGTCCCTGCACGCCCGTGTGAAAGTCCGCATCAACGAGACCGTGAAGGACAAGGACGGCGGTATCACCAAGAACACCCGCATCGTCGACACCACCGTCGGCCGTGCTCTGCTGTTCCAGGTGGTTCCGGCAGGCCTGTCGTTCGACGTGGTCAACCAGCCGATGAAGAAGAAGGCGATCTCCAAGCTGATCAACCAGTGCTACCGCGTGGTGGGTCTGAAGGATACCGTCATCTTCGCCGACCAGCTGATGTACACCGGTTTCGCCTACTCCACCATTTCCGGCGTTTCCATCGGTGTGAACGACTTCGTCATTCCCGATGAGAAGGCGCGCATCATCGATGCCGCCACCGAGGAAGTGAAGGAGATCGAGTCCCAGTACGCCTCCGGCCTGGTTACCCAGGGCGAGAAGTACAACAAGGTGATCGACCTCTGGTCCAAGGCGAACGACGAAGTGTCCAAGGCGATGATGGCCAACCTCTCGAAAGAGAAGGTGGTCGATCGTGAGGGCAAGGAAGTCGATCAGGAGTCCTTCAACTCCATGTACATGATGGCGGACTCCGGTGCGCGGGGCTCCGCGGCCCAGATCCGTCAGCTCGCCGGTATGCGCGGCCTGATGGCCAAGCCGGACGGCTCCATCATTGAGACCCCGATCACCGCGAACTTCCGTGAGGGCCTGAACGTACTCCAGTACTTCATCTCCACTCACGGTGCTCGTAAAGGTCTGGCGGATACCGCACTGAAGACCGCGAACTCCGGTTACCTGACCCGTCGTCTTGTCGACGTGGCGCAGGACTTGGTCGTGACCGAGATCGATTGCGGCACCGAGCATGGCCTGCTGATGACTCCGCACATCGAAGGCGGCGATGTCGTCGAGCCCCTGGGCGAGCGCGTCCTGGGTCGTGTCATCGCCAAGGACGTGTTCAAGCCTGGCAGCGACGACGGCGAAGTCATCGTCCCGGCCGGTACCCTGATCGATGAGCAGTGGGTTGAGTTCATCGAGCGTGCGAGCATCGACGAGGTTGTAGTCCGTTCGCCGATCACCTGTGAAACTCGCTATGGCATCTGCGCCAAGTGCTACGGTCGTGACCTGGCACGTGGTCACCAGGTGAACATCGGTGAAGCGGTCGGCGTCATCGCCGCCCAGTCCATCGGTGAGCCGGGTACCCAGCTGACCATGCGTACGTTCCACATCGGTGGTGCGGCCAGCCGTACCTCGGCAGCCGACAACGTCCAGGTCAAGAATGGCGGTACCATCCGTCTGCATAACCTGAAGCACGTCGAGCGTGTCGATGGCGCGCTGGTGGCAGTTTCCCGTTCCGGCGAGCTGGCAGTGGCTGACGAGTTCGGTCGCGAGCGCGAGCGCTACAAGCTGCCTTACGGTGCCGTGATCTCCGTGAAGGAGGGTGACAAGGTCGACCCGGGCGCCATCGTTGCCAAGTGGGACCCGCACACCCACCCGATCGTGACCGAGATGAAGGGTACCGTGACCTTCGTCGGCATGGAGGAAGGCATCACCATCAAGCGTCAGACCGACGAACTCACCGGCCTGACCAACATCGAGGTTCTGGATCCGAAGGATCGTCCGGCGGCCGGCAAGGACATTCGTCCGGCTGTGAAGCTCGTCGACGCCAATGGCAAAGAGCTGCTGCTGCCGGGTACCGACGTACCGGCCCAGTACTTCCTGCCGGCGAACGCCCTGGTTGGCGTGGCCGACGGTGCTCAAGTGGGCGTGGGTGATGTTATCGCCCGTATCCCGCAGGAAACCTCGAAGACCCGTGACATCACCGGTGGTCTGCCGCGCGTTGCCGACCTGTTCGAAGCTCGTCGTCCGAAAGAGCCTTCGATCCTGGCGGAAATCAGCGGCACCATCTCCTTCGGTAAGGAGACCAAGGGCAAGCGCCGTCTGGTCATCACGCCGAACGACGGTAGCGATCCTTACGAGGAGCTGATTCCGAAATGGCGTCACCTGAACGTGTTCGAAGGCGAACAGGTGAACCGTGGCGAGGTGATCTCCGACGGTCCGAGCAACCCGCACGACATCCTGCGCCTGCTGGGCGTCAGTGCGCTGGCCAAGTACATCGTCAATGAAATCCAGGACGTGTACCGCTTGCAAGGCGTGAAGATCAACGACAAGCACATCGAGACCATCCTGCGTCAGATGCTGCGTAAGGTAGAGATCGCCGAGTCCGGGGATTCCAGCTTTATCAAGGGCGACCAGATGGAGCTGACCCAGGTGCTGGAGGAGAACGAGCGTCTGGCTGGTGAAGATCGCTTCATCGCCAAGTACGAGCGCGTCCTGCTGGGTATCACCAAGGCTTCGCTGTCCACCGAGTCGTTCATCTCCGCGGCATCCTTCCAGGAGACCACCCGCGTCCTCACCGAGGCGGCGGTCACCGGCAAGCGCGACTACCTGCGTGGCCTGAAGGAAAACGTCGTGGTGGGTCGTTTGATCCCGGCCGGTACCGGCCTGGCCTACCACAGCGAGCGCAAGCGTCAACGCGAAGCCGGCAAGCCGGTCCGCGTAAGCGCGAGCGAGGTGGAAGCAGCGCTGACCGAAGCGCTGAACTCCAGCGGCAACTAATCAGGCGGGCCCTGGGCGATCTTGTGTTGCCCAGGGCCTTGTCTTGACTGGGGGATAGAGTCTCTTTAGACTTATGCACCCCTAAATTTGGCAGGGCGCTGAGCTCTGCCATTTTGCTTTAGGGCAATAGCGTCGAAAGACAACAGTGGAGCTTATAGATGGCAACTATCAACCAGCTGGTACGTCAGCCGCGCAAGCGTATCGTCGACAAGTCCGACGTTCCTGCGCTGCAGAACTGCCCGCAGCGTCGTGGCGTGTGCACCCGCGTGTACACCACCACGCCGAAGAAACCGAACTCCGCACTCCGTAAGGTTTGCCGTGTTCGCCTGACCAACGGTTTTGAAGTCACCTCCTACATCGGCGGTGAAGGTCACAACCTGCAGGAGCACAGCGTGGTGCTGATCCGTGGCGGTCGTGTAAAAGACCTCCCGGGTGTTCGCTATCACACTGTTCGCGGCTCTCTGGACACCACCGGTGTCAAAGACCGTAAGCAGGGTCGCTCCAAGTACGGTACCAAGCGTCCGAAGTAATCCGGCGCTTCAACCTGAATTCTTTTTACTGAGTCGATAAGAGTAAGGTCGGCCGTAACCGAGTGGTTATCGTGCCGGGCTAACCTGAAGACCGTTTGAGGGCTTATCAATGCCAAGACGTCGTGTAGCAGCCAAGCGTGAGATCCTGGACGATCCGAAATACGGAAGCCAGATCCTCGCCAAGTTCATGAACCACGTGATGGAAAGCGGCAAGAAGGCCGTAGCCGAGCGCATCGTTTATGGTGCCCTGGATACTGTCAAAGCACGCAAGAACACCGATCCCCTGGAGATCTTCGAGAAAGCTCTCGACGCCATCGCTCCGCTGGTCGAAGTCAAGTCCCGCCGTGTAGGCGGTGCTACCTACCAGGTGCCGGTCGAGGTTCGCCCGTCTCGTCGCAATGCGCTGGCAATGCGCTGGCTGGTGGACTCTGCGCGCAAGCGTGGCGAGAAGTCCATGGCCCTGCGTCTCGCTGGTGAGCTGCTGGATGCCTTCGAAGGCAAAGGCGCAGCCGTCAAGAAGCGTGAAGACGTACACCGCATGGCTGAGGCCAACAAAGCGTTCTCGCACTACCGCTTCTAATCACGGCATCAATACTTTTGCGAGGGCTTTATGGCTCGTACCACACCAATTAACCGCTACCGGAACATCGGTATCTGCGCCCACGTTGACGCGGGCAAGACCACCACTACCGAGCGGATCCTGTTCTACACCGGTCTCAGCCACAAGATGGGTGAGGTCCACGACGGCGCTGCTACCACCGACTGGATGGTGCAGGAGCAAGAGCGCGGCATCACCATTACGTCCGCTGCGATCACCACCTTCTGGGAAGGTTCGCGCGGCCAGTACGACAAGTACCGTGTAAACGTCATCGACACCCCCGGTCACGTCGACTTCACTATTGAAGTTGAGCGCTCCCTGCGTGTGCTTGACGGCGCTGTCGTGGTGTTCTGCGGCACCTCCGGCGTTGAGCCGCAGTCCGAAACCGTATGGCGTCAGGCCAACAAGTACGGTGTTCCGCGTATCGTTTACGTGAACAAGATGGACCGCGCTGGCGCCAACTTCCTGCGCGTCGTCGGTCAGATCAAGAACCGTCTGGGTCATACCCCGGTTCCGGTCCAGCTTGCTATCGGTGCGGAAGATGACTTCCAAGGGCAGGTCGACCTGCTGAAGATGAAGGCCATCTACTGGAGCGAAGACGACAAAGGCACCTCCTACCGCGAGGAAGAGATTCCTGCGGAGCTGGTCGACCTGGCCAATGAGTGGCGCTCCAACATGGTTGAGGCGGCTGCCGAGGCCAACGAAGAGCTGATGAACAAGTACCTCGAGGAAGGTGATCTTTCCATCGAGGAGATCAAGGCTGGTCTGCGTCAGCGCACCATCGCCTGCGAGATCGTTCCGGCTGTCTGTGGTTCCTCATTCAAGAACAAGGGCGTGCCCCTGGTTCTCGATGCTGTCATCGACTTCCTGCCCGCTCCGACCGAGATTCCGGCCATCCAGGGTATCCATCCGGACCATATCGATCTTGGCGACGAGGCTCCGAAAGACGAGCGTCATGCCGACGACAATGCGCCGTTCTCCGCATTGGCGTTCAAGATCGCTACCGACCCGTTCGTTGGTACCCTCACTTTCGTGCGCGTCTACTCGGGCGTTCTGGAGTCTGGTCAGTCGGTCATCAACTCCGTGAAGAGCAAGAAAGAGCGCGTTGGTCGTATGGTGCAGATGCACGCCAACCAGCGTGACGAGATCAAGGAAGTGCGTGCGGGCGACATCGCGGCCCTGATCGGCATGAAGGATGTCACCACTGGTGACACTCTGTGCGATCCGGACAAGCCGATCGTCCTCGAGCGCATGGACTTCCCGGAGCCCGTGATCCATGTGGCTGTCGAGCCGAAGACCAAGGCTGACCAGGAGAAGATGGGTATCGCTCTGGGCAAGCTGGCTCAGGAAGATCCGTCGTTCCGCGTCAAGACTGACGAAGAGTCCGGCCAGACCATCATTGGTGGTATGGGTGAGTTGCACCTGGATATCATCGTCGACCGCATGAAGCGTGAGTTCGGTGTTGAGGCCAATATCGGTAAGCCGCAGGTTGCCTACCGTGAGACCATCTCCAAGGACAACGTCGAGATCGAAGGCAAGTTCGTTCGTCAGTCCGGTGGTCGTGGTCAGTTCGGTCACTGCTGGATTCGCTTCTCGTCGGCTGACGTGGACGAAAAAGGCAACATCACTGAAGGTCTGGTATTCACCAACGAAGTCGTCGGTGGCGTGGTTCCGAAGGAATACATCCCCGCGATCCAGAAGGGTATCGAAGAGCAGATGAAGAACGGCGTTGTTGCCGGTTATCCGCTCATCGGCCTGAAGGCCACCGTATTCGATGGTTCGTACCACGACGTCGACTCCAACGAAATGGCGTTCAAGATCGCGGCCTCCATGGCGACCAAGCAACTGGCCCAGAAGGGCGGTGGTAAGGTGCTTGAGCCGATCATGAAGGTCGAAGTGGTAACCCCTGAGGACTACATGGGTGACGTGATGGGTGACCTGAACCGTCGTCGCGGTCTGATTCTGGGTATGGAGGACTCGGTTTCCGGTAAGGTTATCCGTGCCGAGGTTCCGCTGGGTGAGATGTTCGGTTATGCGACCGACGTTCGCTCCATGTCTCAGGGTCGTGCCAGCTACTCCATGGAATTCTCCAAGTACGCCGAAGCTCCGTCGAACATCGTCGAAGCGCTGGTTAAAAAACAAGGCTAATCCCGCCCTTTAAGTAAGAGGTTTACTGTCGTGGCTAAGGAAAAATTCGAACGTAACAAACCGCACGTCAACGTCGGCACCATTGGTCACGTTGACCATGGCAAGACCACTCTGACTGCTGCTCTGACCAAGGTCTGCTCCGAAACCTGGGGTGGTTCTGCTCGTGCGTTCGACCAGATCGACAACGCGCCGGAAGAGAAGGCTCGCGGTATCACCATCAACACTTCCCACGTTGAATATGATTCGCCTGTGCGTCACTACGCTCACGTTGACTGCCCCGGTCACGCTGACTACGTGAAGAACATGATCACCGGTGCTGCCCAGATGGACGGCGCGATCCTGGTTTGCTCCGCAGCTGATGGCCCCATGCCGCAGACTCGCGAGCACATCCTTCTGTCCCGTCAGGTGGGTGTTCCTTACATC
>NZ_LYSP01000070.1:0-16566 GCF_001728945.1 Pseudomonas sp. ENNP23 | reverse complement strand
GTTTGCCGCCGCCGTACCCGTTGAGTACCGATGCGTAGCCGTAGCCCGGACTTCAGTCCGGGGAGGGGAATCCCGGGCTGAAGTCCGGGCTACAAGGCTTGTGCTAGAGGGCGATGCTTTCGGCGTGGTGGCAGGCCACCTGGCGGGCGTCGAGCAGGCGCAGTTCGGGGACTTCGCTGCGGCAGCGCTCGGTGGCGTGGGGGCAGCGCTTGTGGAAGGCGCAGCCGGGGGGCGGGTCCAGGGGATTGGGCAGTTCGCCGACGATCTTGATCTTCGGTTTCGCCGGGTCCGGGTGGATCGCCGGGGTCGCCGAGAGCAGGGCGCGGGTGTAGGGGTGCAGCGGGCGCTCGTAGATCAGCTCCTTCGGCCCCATTTCCGCCGGGCGGCCGAGGTACATCACCAGCACGTCGTCGGCCACGTGGCGCACCACGGCGAGGTTGTGGGAGATGAAGACGTAGCCGGTGTTGAAGTTCTGCTGCAGGTCCATGAACAGGTTGAGCACCTGGGCCTGGATGGACACGTCCAGCGCCGAGGTGGGTTCGTCCGCCACCAGCACCTTGGGGTTGAGCATCATGGCCCGGGCCAGGGCGATGCGCTGGCGCTGGCCGCCGGAGAACATGTGCGGGTAGCGCTGGTAGTGCTCGGGGCGCAGGCCCACCTGCTGCATCATCGCCTGCACCTGCTCGCGGCGTTCGGCGCTGGAGAGGCCGGTATTGATCACCAGTGGCTCGGCCAACTGGTCGCCGATCTTCTGCCGGGGATTGAGCGAGGCGTAGGGGTTCTGGAACACCATCTGCACGTCGCGGCGCAACTGCTTGCGGTCCTCGCTGCTGGCGCCGGCCACTTCGCGCCCGGCGATCTGCAGGGAGCCGGAGCTGGGCTCCTCGATCAGGGTCAGGGCGCGGGCCAGGGTGGACTTGCCGCAACCGGATTCGCCGACCACGGCCAGGGTCTTGCCGGCGTCGAGCTGGAACGACACGCCGTTGAGGGCGCGCACGGTGGCGTGGCCCTTGAACAGGCCACGGGACACGGAGTAGTGACGGGTCAGGTCACGAGCGGTCAGGACGGCACTCATCAGGCCACCTCGTCGAAATTGAGCGGGAAGTAGCAGCGCACGGCACCGTGTTCGTAGGCGTCGAGGCTGGGGCGGCGTTCCTTGCAACTGGCCTGGGCGTAGGGGCAGCGCGGCGACAGCAGGCAGCCCTGGGGCCGGTCGTAGCGGCCGGGGACGATGCCGCGCAGGGTCTCCAGGCGCGGCTTGCCGACGCTGTGTTCGGGAATCGCCTTGAGCAGCGCCTCGGTGTAGGGGTGTGCCGGGGCGTCGAACAGGCGCGGCACGCTGCCCACTTCCACGGCCTGGCCGGCGTACATCACGCAGACGCGGTTGGCGGTCTCGGCGACCACGGCCAGGTCGTGGGTGATCAGCACCAGGCCCATGCCCTGTTCGCGCTGCAGGTTCAGCAGCAGGTCCATGATCTGCGCCTGGATGGTCACGTCCAGGGCGGTGGTGGGTTCGTCGGCGATCAGCAGCTTGGGTTCGGCGGCGATGGCCATGGCGATGGCCACGCGCTGGCTCATGCCCCCGGAGAGCTGGTGCGGGTAGGCGTCGAGGCGGCTTTCGGCGCCGGGGATCTCCACCCGCTCCAGCAGTTCGCGGGCCCGCTGGCGGGCGGCGCGGCCTTTGAGGCCGAGGTGCTGGCGCAGCACTTCCTCGATCTGGAAGCCCACGGTGTAGCTGGGGTTGAGGGCGGTCATCGGGTCCTGGAAGACCATCGACAGGTCCTTGCCGACGATGTGCCGGCGCTGCCTGCCCTTGAGGCGCAGCATGTCGGTGCCGTCGAACTGCATCTGGTCGGCGGTGATCCAGCCGGGGGCGTCGATCAGGCCCATCAGGGCCATCATGGTCACCGACTTGCCGGAGCCGGACTCGCCGACGATGGCCAGCACTTCACCGGCGTTCACCTGCAGGTCGAGGCCGTCCACCACGGGTACGGCGCTGAGGTCGCCGAAGCGGACGCAGAGGTTCTTGATATCCAGAAGGCTCATGGGGGCTCCTCAGGCGGCGTTCTTCAGTTTGGGGTCGAGTGCGTCGCGCAGGCCGTCACCCATCAGGTTGATGGCCAGCACGCTGAGCAGGATGGTCAGGCCGGGGAGGGAGACGACCCACCAGGCGCGCTCGATGTAGTCGCGGGCCGAGGCCAGCATGGTGCCCCACTCGGGGGTGGGTGGCTGGACGCCGAGGCCGAGGAAGCCCAGGGCGGCGGCGTCGAGGATCGCCGAGGAGAAGCTCAGGGTGGCCTGCACGATCAGCGGGGCCATGCAGTTGGGCAGCACGGTGACGAACATCAGCCGCAGCAGCCCGGCGCCGGCCAGGCGCGAGGCGGTGACGTAGTCGCGGTTCAGCTCCACCATCACGGCGGCGCGGGTCAGGCGCACGTAGGAGGGCAGCGAGACCACGGCGATGGCGATCACGGTGTTGATCAGCCCTGGGCCGAGGATGGCGACGATGGCCACCGCCAGCAGCAGGGAGGGCAGGGCCAGCATGATGTCCATCAGGCGCATGATCGAGGGACCCATCAGGCGCGGGAAGAAGCCTGCCAGAAGGCCCAGGAAGATCCCCGGGATCAGCGACATCAGCACCGAGGCCACGCCGATCAGCAGCGACAGCCGGGCCCCGAAGATCAGCCGCGAGAGCAGGTCGCGGCCCAGTTCGTCGGTGCCGAGCACGAAGCGCCACTGGCCGCCATCCAGCCAGACCGGCGGGGTCAGCATGGCGTCGCGGAACTGCTCGCTGGGGTCGTAGGGGGCGATCCAGGGGGCGAACAGCGCACAGACGATGATCAGGATCATGAAGGCCAGGCCGCCGACGGCGCCCTTGTTGTGGCAGAAGCTCTGCCAGAACTCCTTCAGCGGCGAGGGGTAGAGCAGGGCCGGCTCGACCGGGGGCTGGGCGATGGTCATGGTCGGCTCCTCAACGTTGATGACGGATGCGGGGGTTGGCGAGGCCATAGAGGATGTCCACCACGAAGTTGACCAGGATGACCAGGCAGGCGATCAGCAGGATGCCGTTCTGCACCACGGGGTAGTCCCGCGCGCCGATGGACTCGATGAGCCATTTGCCGATGCCCGGCCAGGAGAAGATGGTTTCGGTGAGCACGGCGCCCGCCAGCAGGGTGCCCACCTGCAGGCCGAATACGGTGAGCACCGGGATCAGCGCGTTGCGCAGGCCGTGCACGAACACCACGCGGCTCGGCGACAGGCCCTTGGCGCGGGCGGTGCGGATGTAGTCCTCGCGCAGCACTTCGAGCATCGCCGAGCGGGTCATGCGGGCGATCACCGCCAGGGGGATGGTGCCCAGCACGATGGCCGGCAGGATGAGGTGCTTGAGGGCGTCGACGAAGGCGCCTTCCTCGTCGGAAAGCAGGGTGTCGATGAGCATGAAGCCGGTCTTCGGCTCGATGTCGTAGAGCAGGTCGATGCGCCCGGACACCGGTGTCCAGCCCAGGTGCACGGAGAAGAACATGATCAGCAGCAGGCCCCACCAGAAGATCGGCATGGAGTAGCCGGTGAGGGAGATGCCCATCACCCCGTGGTCGAACAGCGAACCGCGCTTGAGCGCCGCCAGCACGCCGGCCAGCAGGCCGAGGGTGCCGGCGAACAGCAGGGCGGCCAGGGCAAGCTCCAGGGTGGCGGGGAACAGCGTGAGGAATTCGTGCCAGACGCTCTCGCGGGTGCGCAGCGACTCGCCCAGGTCACCCTGGGCCAGCTTGCCGATGTAGGTGAGGTACTGCTCGTACAGGGGCTTGTCGAGCCCCAGGCGGATCATGGCCTGGGCGTGCATTTCGGGATCGACGCGACGTTCGCCCATCATCACTTCCACCGGGTCGCCTGGAATCAGGCGGATCAGCGCGAAGGTCAGCAGGGTGACGCCGAAGAAGGTGGGGATCAGCAGCCCCAGTCGGCGAGCAATGAAACTGAGCATCTCGGTGATTGACTCCTCAGGTATCACGCCCGCTTCCGTGGGTAACGGTGGGCGGGCGTCGTTCTTGTTGTCGGGTGTCGCGGCAGCGGGTGCCGCGACGGCGCCGTTACTTCACCCGGGTGGTGGCGAAGTGGTTGTTGGACAGCGGGCTGATCACGTAGCCCTCGACGTTACTGCGGCGCACGTTGAACAGCTTAGGGTGCGCCAGCGTAATCCACGGGGCTTCGCGGTGGAAAACCACCTGGGCCTGTTCATAGAGCTTCGCTCGCTCGGCAGGCTCGCTGACGCCACGGGCCTTCTGCATCAGGGCTTCGAACTCGGGGTTGCACCAGCGCGCCTGGTTCTCCCCCGACTCGGCTGCCGCACAGGACAGGTTGGGGCTGAGGAAGTTGTCCGGGTCGCCGTTGTCGCCGGCCCAGCCCAGCAGCACCAGGTCGTGCTCGCCGCCCTTGGAACGCTTGAGCAGTTCGCCCCACTCCAGGGAGCGGATGGTCATCTGGATGCCGGCCTTGGCCAGGTCCGCCTGCATCATCTGTGCCGCCAGCGCCGGGTTGGGGATGGTCGGCGAGGTGCCGTTGCGGATGAACAGGGTGATCTTCAGGTCCTTCACCCCGGCTTCGGCCAGCAGGGCGCGGGCTTTCTCCGGGTCGTGGGCCCAGTCCTGCACCTGGTGGTTGTAGCCCAGCAGGGTCGGTGGGTAGGGGTTGACCGCCACGCTGGCGTTGCCGGTGCCGAACACGGCCTGGATCATCGCCTGCTTGTCCACGGCGAGGTTGATGGCCTGGCGCACGCGGGCGTCGTCCAGCGGCTTGTGCTGGGTGTTGATGGCGACGTAGGTGGTCAGCAGCGCGTCGATCTCGTCCACCGCCAGGTTGGGGTTGCTGCGCACGCCGGGTACGTCTTCCGGTTTGGGGTAGAGGGCGATCTGGCACTCGCCGGCGCGCACCTTCTGCAGGCGCACGTTGGGGTCGAGGGTGATGGCGAACACCAGGTTGTCGATCGGCGGCTTGCCGCGGAAGTAGTCCGGGTTGGCCTTGTAGCGCACCTGGGCGTCCTTGGCGTAGCGGCTGAACACGAAGGGGCCGGTGCCGATGGGCTGCTGGTTGAGTTGGTTGGTCTTGCCGGCCTTGAGCAACTGGTCGCCGTACTCGGCGGAATAGATGGAGGCGAAGCCCATGGCCATGTCGGCGAGGAAGGGCGCCTCGGGGCGGCTGAGGGTGAAGCGCACGGTGAGCTCGTCGACCTTCTCCACACGTTTGATCAGCTCGCGCATGCCCATGGCGTCGAAGTAGGCGTAGCCGCGCTGGGCCGATTCATGCCAGGGGTGCTTGGGATCGAGGGCGCGCTGGAAGCTCCAGAGCACGTCGTCCGCATTCAGGGTGCGGGTGGGGGTGAAGTAGTTGGTGGTGTGGAACTTCACCCCCGGGCGCAGGTGGAAGGTGTAGACGGTGCCGTCGGGGCTGATGTCCCAGCGTTCCGCCAGGGCCGGCTCCAGCTCGGTGGTGCCGGGCTTGAAGGCCACCAGGCGGCTGAACACCGTTTCGGCGGAGGCGTCGGCGGTCACCGCGCCGGTGTACTGGACGATGTCGAAGCCTTCCGGCGCGGCCTCGGTGCAGACCACCAGGTTGGCCGCCTGGGCCAGCGGGGCGCCGGCGGCCAGGGCCACCAGCAGGGGCAGGGTACGGAGCGTCATGCGCATGTGAGTCTCCTTGTGGGGCGCCGCTGGGCGGCGCCCGTCTCAATCTAGAGCAGGTCGAAGGGGAAAGTGCTGACCACGCGCAGTTCGTTCACGCTGCCGTCGATCTGCTGCTTGCTGGCCTTGTGGGACATGTAGGTGACCTTGAAGGTGCTGTCCTTGATGGTTCCGCTCTGCACCTTGTAGGCCGCCATCAGCCCGTACTCGTGGTGGCGTTCGCCGTCCATGCTGCGCACTTCGACGTAGTTGCCGTAGGCGCCGTTGCGATCGCCGTCGTAGTGGGTGCCGTCGATGTCCCAGCCCTTGGCGTACCAGGCGGTGGTGGACAGGCCGGGGACGCCGAAGTAGCTCCAGTCGGTCTCGTAGCGGATCTGCGCGGACTTCTCGTTGGGGCCGTTGTAGTCCGAGAGCAGGGAGTTGGCCAGGTAGATGGCCGCCGTTTCGTGGACGTAGTCGAAGTACTCGTCGCCGTCGATCTGCTGCCAGGCCAGGGTCAGCGCGTGGGCCTGGTGGGCGAGGGTGAATGCCAGGCTCCAGGCGTCGTTGTCGATGTAGCCGGCCTTGCGTGAGCCGGTGTCGCGGGTGCGGTAGCCGTTCAGCGCGGTGCGCAGGGAGAGGTTTTCGCGGTCCCCCAGGGTGTGGGTGATGCCCAGGTAGTACTGGTCCCAGATGTCTTCGAAGCGGCCTCCGTAGGCGGCGATCTCCAGGCTCTCCAGCGGCTTGTAGTTGCCGCCCAGGTAATGCATGTGCTCGCCCTTCACCTCGCGGGTGCCGTACTCGGTGGTGAAGGCTTCGTCGCCTGCGCCGGTACGCGGGCTGACGCGGCGGAAGCTGCCGGCCTGCAGGGCCAGGTTGTCCAGCTCTTCGCTGGTGATGGCGTAGCCGGTGAAGCTGGAGGGCAGGGCGCGGTTGTCGAAGTAGCTGAATACCGGGGTGTCCACCTGGAAGCGGCCGGCCTTCAGCTCGGTGTTGGAGGCGCGCAGGCGCACGTTGGCGATGCCCAGCTTGGACCACTCCTCCACGCCGTGGCCGTTGCTGTCGGCCAGGGTGCGGTTGCCGCCACCGCCGATGCGGCCCTTGCCGCGCTCCAGGTTGATGGCGTTGAACGCGGCGACGTCGAGGCCGAAGCCGATGGTGCCCTGGGTGTAGCCGGAGCTGTACTTGAGCTGGGTGCCTTGCACCCAGGCGCGGCGGCTGTGGGTGCGCTGCGGGCCGTCATCCTTGGGGATGGTGAAGCCGAAGCTGTCCTTCATCTGCTCGCGGGCGGCGAAGTTGCGGGTGCTGAGGGTCAGGCTCTGCCCCTCGATGAACCCGGTGGCGCCGGCCTGGCCCTTCACCGGCTTGTCCACCGCCGGGATGTTCTGCACCTGGGCGGCGTAGCTGGGGTTCTCCGGCACCGGTGGCATGGGCTGTTCCTCGGCCCGTGCCGCGCCGGTGGCGGCCAGCAGGGCCAGGGCCAGGGTCGCTCGGGAATGGTCTTTCTTCATGTCGATCGCTCCTTTGTTGTTATGGCTTCGCGTTGAAGCAAGGAGCGCTGGCGCGGACTGCCGTCGTCACCGGACAAGCCGGTGACGTCGCACGCAAGCGCAGCTTCCTTGCGGACTCGTTGGGGCAGGTATGAAAAAAGGTCTCCTCCGCTCTGCGGCGGATGGAGGGGCTGGTCACGGAAGACCGGGGCCTGGCGGGGGCAGCCGCCAGGCCCCTGTGCTCACGGGGCGTTGGCCACGCCGTAGAAGGAGTTGGTGGAGAACGGGCTGATGCGGAAGCCCTCCACGCTCCGGCTCATGGGCTGGTAGACGGTGGAGTGGGCGATGGGGCTGATCGGCACCTGGTTGTGCAGGCGCTGCTGGGCCTTCTTGTACAGCTCGGTGCGCTGGGCCTGGTCGGTGCTGGCCTTGGCCTGCTTGACCAGCTTGTCGTAGTCGGCGTCGCACCACTTGGAGACGTTGTTGCCGTTGACCGAATCGCAGCCGTAGAGGGTGCCGAGCCAGTTGTCCGGGTCGCCGTTGTCGCCGGTCCAGCCGAACAGCATGGCGTCGTGCTCGCCGGCATGGGCGCGCTTGATGTACTCGCCCCACTCGTAGGTGACGATGCGCGCCTTGACGCCGACCTTGGCCCAGTCGGCCTGGATCATCTCGGCCATCAGCCGCGCATTGGGGTTGTAGGGGCGCTGCACGGGCATGGCCCAGAGGGTGACTTCGGTGCCTTCGGCGATGCCGGCGGCCTTGAGCAGTTCCTTGGCCTTGTCGGGGTTGTAGCCCGGGTCCTTGATGGTCTCGTCGTAGGACCACTGGGTCGGCGGCATGGCGTTGACTGCCAGTTGCCCGGCGCCCTGGTAGACCGCTTCGATGATGGCCGGCTTGTTCACCGCCATGTCCAGCGCCTGGCGCACCTCCACCTTGTCGAACGGTGGGTGGGTGACGTTGTAGGCGATGTAGCCGAGATTGAAGCCGGGCTGCGAGGGCACCTGCAGGCGCGGGTCCTGCTTGAGCCCTGCGATGTCGGCCGGACGCGGGTTGAGGGTGACCTGGCATTCGCCGGCCTTGAGCTTCTGGGCGCGCACGGAGGCGTCGGTGTTGATGGCGAAGATCAGGTTGTCGATCTTCACGTCTTCGGGCTTCCAGTAATGCTTGTTGCCGGTGAAGCGGATCTGCGCGTCCTTCTGGTAGCGCTTGAACACGAACGGGCCGGTGCCGATGGGCTTCTGGTTGAGCAGTTGCGGTGTGCCGGCCTTGAGCAACTGGTCGGCGTACTCGGCCGAGTGCACGGCGGCGAAGGGCATGGCCAGGTTCTGGATGAAGGCTGCGTCCACCTGGTTGAGGGTGAACTTGACGGTGTGGTCGTCCAGCTTCTCGACCTTGGCGATGTTCTTGTCCAGGCCCATGTCGGTGAAGTAGGGGAACTCGCTGGGGTAGGCCTTACGGAACGGGTGGTTCCTGTCGAGCATGCGCTGGAAGGTGAACAGCACGTCGTCGGCGCTGAATTCGCGGCTGGGGGTGAAGTACTCGGTGGTGTGGAACTTCACGCCCGGGCGCAGGTGGAAGGTGTAGGTCAGGCCGTCTTCGGAAACGTCCCAGGATTCGGCCAGCGCCGGCCCGGCGCGGGTGCTGCCGCGCTCGAACTGCACCAGGCGGTTGAAGAGGGTTTCCGCCGTGGCGTCGAAGTCGGTGCCGGTGGTGTATTGGCCGGGGTCGAAGCCGGCGGGGCTGCCTTCAGAACAGAACACCAGGTTGCTGGCGGCGGAGGCGAAGGAAGTGCCGAGGAGCAGGCCGGCAGCGAGCAGGGCCTGGACGAGGGGGTTCTTGGGCATGCGGGACCTCGATTGTTCTTTTTCTGAGGGCGTCACGGGCTCGCGGCTTTATGGACCGGGCACGTGCTCGGTACAACCCGCTGCGTTCCGGTCCCGGGGTCAGGTGGCCGGCCCTGTGCAGCGGTGAGCGCTCTGGCCGGGGCTCCATGCCCAACGCCAAAGCGTGGCCGAAATTAAGTCATGCTGAAAAAGTGGTCAACAGAAATTAAGCAAGACTTACATTCAGGCGTCACCTGGCGTCGCATCGTGGCAATTGAAAGGCGTCAGGAGGCGTTGCGGTCGTCGAACAGCGGCATGGTGGTGACGGTCAGCACCTCGGCGACGTTCTCGCCGACGTTGGCCAGGCAGTGGGTCTTGCCGGCGTCGAAATGCACCGAGTCGCCGGCGGCGAGCGGGTACTGGCGGCCGTCGATGGTGTAGACGATCTGCCCGGAGAGCACATAGGCGAACTCCGAGCCCTCGTGGGCGATCAGCTCCGACTGGTAGCCGACCGGCATGTTCATCTTCACCGCGTTGAGCAGGTTGCCGGGGAAGGAGGTGGACAGGCGCTCGTAGGCCAGCGGCTGGCCCTCGATGGTGTAGCGCACGCGCTCGTTCTGGTGGGAGTCGGGCTGGGGCTGCGGCGGTTGGTCGAACAGCGCGTTCATCGGCACGCCGAGGGACTTGGCGATGTTGGCCAGGGAGGAGATGGACACGCCCGTCAGGTTGCGTTCGGCCTGGGAGAGAAAGCTGGCGGTGAGCCCCGATTCGGCAGCGACCTGGTTGAGGGTCTTTTTCGCGGCACGCCGGTAGCGGCGCAGGCGTTCTCCGATGCGGTCGACGGACATGGCGGGTGCTCTGGTGACGGGAGGCGGCCAGTATACCGAGCGGTGCGGCGGGCGGCAGTCCCGGCGCAAGCGCCCAGGCCACCGGCTTGTGGCCGGCGGTGGGCACGGTACCGCGCAAGGGAAGGGTGGAGCTGCCGGGCGATCGTGTCGCCGGGCCTGCGCAGCATAGTGGCTGAAGCTGTCGGGAAGCTGTCAGCGAAAGGTCGAATGGCGCGCGCGACGTGCATCGGTGGCCATAAAATTAAGTCACACTTAAAAAATCCTTTGACCGCCTCGTTCAGCCTCCCTTAAATTCCGCCGCCGGATTGTCAGACAAGCGAGGACCACGGGATGACCAGGGGTGTAGGCGGCAGCACGCCAGAGGCGGCGCTCGCCCAGTTGCACGACATGACCGCCGGTGCGCGGCCCATCGAGGCGGCGGAGTACCACGCACGCATCGCCCGCGCCCAGCGCTTCATGGTCGAGCAGGGCATCGGCGCGTTGTACCTCCATGCCGGGGCCAACCTGCGCTACTTCACCGGCGTGCAGTGGCACCCCAGCGAACGCCTGGTCGGCGCGCTGCTGCCGGCCGTGGGCGAGCTGGAATACCTCGCCCCGGCCTTCGAGGAAGGCACCGTGCGCGGCTTCCAGGTGGTGCCGGGTGCCATCCGCACCTGGCAGGAGCACGAGTCCCCCTACCGCCTGCTGCTGGATCGCCTGGCCGCCCTGGGCCTTGCCGACGACGCCTGCGTGGCGCTGTGCCCGAGCCTGCCGTTCTTCATGTTCGACGGCCTGCGCAATGAGTCGCCGCACTACCGCTTCATCGACGGCGGTCGCGTCACCCAGCACTGCCGGGCCCGCAAGTCCGCCGCCGAGATCGCTCTGATGCAGCGCGCCAAGGACATGACCCTGGCCGTGCACAAGGCCGCCGCCAGCATCCTCCGCGAGGGCATCACCCCGGCCGAGGTGGAGGCCTTCATCCACCAGGCCCACCGCCGCGTCGGGGCGAGCGGCTCGTATTTCTGCATCGTCCTGTTCGGCGCCGACAGCGCCTTCCCCCACGGCGTTGCCCAGCCCCGGCCATTACGGGACGGCGACATGGTGCTGATCGACACCGGCTGCCGCCTGCACGGCTACCTCTCGGACATCACCCGCAGCTACGTCTTCGGCACCCCCAGCCCGCGCCAGCGCGCCCTGTGGGACGCCGAGAAGCGTGCGCAACTGGCCGCCTTCGACGCCGCCCGCCTGGGCGCCCCCTGCGAAGCGGTGGACGCTGCTGCCCGGCGCTCCCTGGAAGCCGACGGCCTCGGCCCGGACTACCAGCTCCCCGGCCTGCCGCACCGCACCGGGCACGGCATCGGCGTGGAGATCCACGAAGGCCCCTACCTGGTACGCGGCGACGCCACGCCCCTGGCGCCGGGCATGTGCTTCAGCAACGAACCGATGATCTGCGTGCCCGGCGAGTTCGGCATCCGCCTGGAAGACCACTTCTACATGGCCGAAGACGGCCCGCGCTGGTTCACCCAGCCGAGCCACTCCATCGACGACCCGTTCGGGTTGGCCTGAGCCCGGCAGTGGCGTGTCCTAAGGGGATAGGTCCTCGAAGCTGCTGCGGCTGAAGCGGATCACCGCGCCACATCACCCCCTTCCCGGTTACCGCCGAGGAAGTGGGCCGGCGCGCTTCTGCAGGCCGACGTTCGCCGGCGCTTATAATCGCCGGCTTCGAACGTGACCCCGCACAGGACTGCACATGATCCGCCTTGCCCGCCCCGACGAGTACGCCGACCTGGTGGACATCTGGCTGGAGGCCTCCCTCCAGGCCCATGACTTCATCCCCGATGCCTTCTGGCACAGCCAGCGGGACGCCATGCTCAACCACTACCTGCCTGCCGCGGAAAACTGGGTTGTGGAAGAGAGCGGCCAGGTGTGTGGCTTCCTGTCCCTGGTCGAGCACCACCTGGCCGCACTCTTCATCCACCCCGCCCACCAGCGCAGCGGACTCGGCCGCCGCCTGCTGGACAGCGCCAAGGCGCGGCATCCCTCACTGGAACTGAACGTCTACCGCGCCAACGTCAAGGCGGTGGGCTTCTACCGTTCAGCCGGTTTCGAAGTCGTCGCCGAAGCGCTGGATGCCGCGACCGGGCAGCCGGAGTTGACCTTGCGTTGGCGGGGGAGAGAGGAGTGAGAAGCTCCGCCTTCCTGTGTTGCGTGGGTTTCCCATCAGGAAATGTCCAGCCAGCATGTTGGGTTCCGGGAATTGGCGGAAGTGAGTTAGAGGGTACTGGCCTTCAGCAGGTCAATTGCCTGACGTGCCGCCAGCCTGACCTCAGGGGAGGCGTCTCTCTTCAGGGGGGGATCAGCGCAATGACTTGGTCCCCACCCAACCCGGAAAGCTCATCTATGGCGTTTTGCCTGACGATAGGGTCCGAGTCGTGCAGGCAAGGGGCAATCACGGGAATGGCCTCGCTTCCCAGGGCAAAGGCCATGAACCGGATAGCGGCTCCCCTCACATAGGGGGAGGTGTGCTGCATGAGGCGCTTGACCAGTGCCTTGGCCCTTCTGACGTTCAAGCGCCGGAGCGAATCAACGGCTTGGCTGGCAATCCGTTCGTTCTGGCTTTCGGCTAATGCCATCAGAGCTTGGGTAAGTTGCTTTCTGGGGGCTTTGCTCAGCCCCAGACCGAACGTTGCCGCTCGTTGTCGCATCGGGTTGAGGCCGTTGATGTGTTCGAGCCAATAACCAGGCTTGCTTCGTTCGATGTTGAAGGCCACCACATCGTAGAAGTCATCGTCTTCGATGTTGCAAGCAAAGAGCTGCTCCAGTTCAGTCAGTGACTTGTCCGAGATGTGGAGAATGTCCATGCGACCTCGTTGCGGGTGGGGGGATTTTCATGCGGCTCACAGGCTTGGCAATCCCATTTGTATCGTTGCTTTTACTCCGCATATCCGGCGTGGTGTCTCGGCCAGGCCACTGCCTCTACATAAGTGGCTCTCGTTACTGTTCGTCAGGAATAACGATGCTTTGAAGTGGGTGGTCTACAAAATTAGTGACTGTTAACTCATGTGTGGTTGCAACCCAATCTATATTTTTTGTATCAACCGGTGGCTTGGAATTGCGGTGAATTTTGATTTGCGTGATCAATAATAGTTTGCCCTAAAGTTCAAGGGGTATATTCATATGCTGTATACCTGTCAGCATAAAATGTTGCTAGATCTTTATCTGATTCATAAAGCTCAGACCAGACCTCGTAACCATCTATTAGCGGCTCTCCATCTTGTAAAAAGCAGGCTTGCTCTGGGTGAGATTCAAATCCGCAGCACTCTGCATATTCAGTTGCTTCCTGCTCGCCTTTTAGATAGGCAGTTTCAAGGTCCGGCGCCTCAAAGCAGACTGTGCGCTCTTCAAAGATATTTTTCCCATCGTCCTTCTTCCCGAAGAGATATACATTTCTTATTGCGTACCAAGGCATGTGACCTCCTGAAATTAATTTTTCACATAAATTTAAAGTGTAGAATAATTCATGTTCTCTATTGATTTAGCATGCCCGCTTCGGGATGTATTAAGTGCTTTTTCAGGCCAGTGGTAGTGAATCTTAGCCTTACAAGGTGTGTCATTTGGCCGGCGCAGATCGAAACCCATATTCACCCCGTATTATCCGTACTACTACATGGTTTCGCTGAAGGCTGGAACATCCCCTCGGCAGGTTGCCCCGTTGACTAACCTGCCTACAAATTTAGTCATTGCTGGCCTAGGTCAATGATGTTTGGACGCGGAAGTGAGCTCCAGCCCGGAAATGAAGGAGGGACTGGAGCAGGTGATGCTGGAGTGTTGTTATCCTCTTCACACCGTAGATCCACAGGGCAGTTGGGGTTAGGGAAATTAAGCTCATCGCAAAGTGCGCAAGGGGCTGCGCCAGCGATACAGGCGAGTTCGATGTGAATAAGTGGGCCACGAATAGATCTGATTTTTCCTCCCTTGGATTTTCGGCTACCTCTCTCCCCCATAGCTTTCTCATGAGTATTTAGTTTTTTCTGCAATGCATTTCTGGTTTTTTTGTCGAGGTTTGGGTCTTTTAACTGCTCTTTGATTCGGTCTACTTGTGCCTGATCAAGTTTATGGTTTCCTTCAGCTGTTAAACCATACTCATCGAAGTAGCTCAGGGGATTACCTTCTACATATCCATAGGTATTCAGCCCTCCATCCAACCCAATCGGATCACTCTCCACATACCTACCCGTCTCCGCGTCGTAATCCCTGAAGTAGTTGTAATACAGCCCACTGTGCGCATCGGCGACCTGCCCGGGGAAGCGCAGGATCACGTCGATGGTGCTGCCGTGGTTGTTCGGCTGCCCCACCCCAAAGGCATCGCTCGGCCAGCTCCACACCAGGTTGCCGCCCTGGTTGGTGGCCAGGCGCGGTGTGTTGAGGTGGTCGCTGTGCAGGTAGGTGAGGGTGGTGCGGGTGACGGTGGTGCCGGCGCTGTAGGTCAGGTCGATCTGGGCGATGGGCAGGCTGTCGAGCCAGACGTAGTAGCTGGCCTGGCTCTTCCTGCCGGCGGTGGTGTAGCGCACCTGGCCCATGACCTGCCCGTCGGGGCCGTAGAGGTAGGTGTTGGGCGTGCGGGCGGTGCCTTGCGGGACCTCCTTGAGCACCCGCTGGCCGAGGGCGTTGTAGATGTAGCGGGCAATAGGGCTGCCTATGACGTCGGTTCAAATGTTTTAGTGATTAAAGTCTAATGCTTGATGGGCGAGTTCATCACTCGCCCATCAGTGTTATCTATCAATTTTTTGGTCGTGCCATGCTGAGCTCTCTGCTCCTTGAATAAAAAATCTATATCCAAATGGTAATGCAATGAAAGGCATGATGTCTGGGCGGTGTGCTGTGAGATGGTATAAGTGAACAATTTTCAGGGTTTTAGTATCCCCATTGTATTCATCCGATGTTAACCACCAGCCAGACATGTGCTCAGGCGATGGATAGCGAACACCTGTTACGTTACCTCCACTATATACGCCTTCAGATATAACAATCTTCCTGTCTGGTCTTGGGGGGGAGAAGGGAGCGCTGTATTTGGAGCAAATTTCATGCTGTTTGTTCCAGCAATCTATGGTGTAGTTCGCTCCGCAGATAAATTCAGTGGCTTCTTTGTTGTATTCGAATATTTCGAGGTGATCATTTTTTTTGATGAATTTTATAAGCCAAAATCCATATGGAAATGTTTCTTCGTTTTTGATGTTTATCTTTGTTGTGGATATAAAATTTGTTATTGATTCGAGTAGATGTTTGGCATCTCTGATTTCTAGTTCAGGTGAGAGCTTCAGCGATATTTCGCTATTGTTTAAGGAGGTTAGGCCTGTGGTAACTAGCCTTTCTCCCTCTCTGACTATATTAATTCTCATCTATTTCCACCATTTTTTGCCGCGTTAGCTTGCCCGCCTTGGACTCTACTGCAGTGCAGGCAGTGTGGATAAAGTTCCTGTGGGTTTCCCTCAGGGTTAAGGGAGGAGGGAGGTTGGTGGTCAGGAACGAAGTTACCACTTTTAGTACCTGGCTCTGTAGCGCCACACGTATGACAGCCTGTATCTGCGCCTATTTCATTAATTCTATCCCGCTCATCCGGAGTAAAGTCGCGATCTGGTCCTCTTGCAGGGATTGAATCTCCAGCGTGAGCACCTGGGCTCAATGTGGAGTCGCTGAAAATTCCGCCGAGGCTACTGCTGACATCGTCACATGCTGCGTTTACAGCGTTTTCGCAAAGCTCAGGGTGCAATAAACATATTGCTGATATTGCTATTCCGCCACCTACTAGCGCTTGGCAAGCAGGGTTTGCCACGCAGCGTTGAACAGCTACTCCCGCTGCTGGAGCTGCCAGCAGAAGACCAGATGGGTCGCTGTATTTGATTGGATTCGATGCTACATACCCAAATGTATTGAGCCCACCATTTAGTCCAATTGGATCACTCTCCACATACCTACCCGTCTCCGGGTCGTAATCCCTGAAGTAGTTGTAATACAGCCCACTGTGCGCATCGGCGATCTGCCCGGGGAAGCGCAGGACCACGTCGATGGTGCTGCCGTAGGTGTTGGGCTGCCCCACCCCAAAGGCATCGCTCGGCCAGCTCCACACCAGGTTGCCGCCCTGGTTGGTGGCCAGGCGCGGTGTGTTGAGGTGGTCGCTGTGCAGGTAGGTGAGGGTGGTGCTGGCGATGGTGGTGCCGGCGCTGTAGGTCAGGTTGATCTGGGCGATGGGCAGGCTGTCGAGCCAGACGTAGTAGCTGGCCTGGCTCTTCCTGCCGGCGGTGGTGTAGCGCACCTGGCCCATGACCTGGCCGTCGGGGCCGTAGAGGTAGGTGTAGGGCGTGCGGGCGGTGCCCTGCTGGACCTCCTTGAGCACGCGCTGGCCGAGGGCGTTGTAGGCGTAGTGGGCGATGGGGGTACCGACCTTGTCGGTGACGGCGCTGAGGCGGCCCTGGTCGTCGTAGGTGTAGCGACGGCTCTGGCTGTAGCGGGTGTAGTGGCCGGCGGCATCGGCTTCGACGGCGTAGCTGGTGCTGCGCTGGGCGAGGCGGTTGCTGTCGGGGGCGTAGCGCAGGCTCTGCTTGGCGGTCTGCGCTTCGCTGCCATTCGTGGTGGCGTAGGTGGTGCGGCTGGTGCGGTTGCCGGTGGCGTCGTAGGCGTAGGCCTTGCGGCTGTCGGCGGCCTTTTCCTCGGTCAGGCGGTCCAGGGCGTCGTACTGGTAGTCGAGGCTGCCGAACAGGCTGTGGGCGTGGGT
>NZ_LYSP01000069.1:0-17251 GCF_001728945.1 Pseudomonas sp. ENNP23 | reverse complement strand
CCCTGGGTTGATGCGGTTCGCACAGCGCACCGCATCCTGCGGCTGCTCGGTTCGTAGGATGGGCTGAGCTGTGCGAAGCCCATCGTGTCCCGGCAGGTGATTCCCGGCGAAACGCCGTTAGGTGGATCGCGCTCCATCGATCCACCGCCGCCGCCGCGCCGGGTGCCTCGGGTTGATGCGGTTCGCACAGCTCATCGCATCCTACGGCTGCTCCATTCGTAGGATGGGCTGAGCTGTGCGAAGCCCATCGTTGCGGGGCTGTGTGCTTCACCGATCTGCCTAATTGCTGGGGTGTACAGGCACAAAAAGGAGCCTTCCCTGGCCCCTTGCAGAAACGTGTGTGGAGTGCCGGTTACTTCTCCCAATCCAAGGGGCAGGCGGTGCAGCCTTCCATGTTCACGCCCTGGAACGAGGCGTAGTGCTGGCGGGTGCCGCTGAGGTCGGCGTTTTCCAGGTTGGCGCCGGTGAGCTTGGCCTCCTGCAGGTTGGCGTCGTTGAGGCGGGCGCCCTTGAGGTCGGCACGGCTGAGGAAGGTCATCTCCAGGTCGGCCGCCTGCAGGTTCACGTCGTGCAGCTTGGCGCCGGAGAGGCGGGCGAATTCCAGGTAGGCGCCGGTCAGGTCGGCCCCCTTGAATTGCGCGCCCTGGCCGAACAGGCCCCAGCCCTGGATGGCCATCAGGTGCGCATCGCTGAGGTCGGCCAGGCGCAGGTTGGTCTGCTGCAGGCTGGCGCGGGTGAGGTTGGCGCCCACCAGCCGGGCCTTCTCCAGGTTGGCCAGGTCGAGGTTGGTGTGGCGCAGGTTGGCACCGGCCAGGTTGGCCCCAGACAGGTCGATGCGGCGCAGGTCCAGGTTGCTCAGGTCGGCGTTGGACAGGTTGGCCCCCGGGCAGCGGGCGCCGGGCTCCAGGCGGCAACCGTCGATCACGCGCACGGCGTCGGCATCGCTGTCGGCGGCGGCAGGCTGGGTGGATTCGGGCTGGGCCCAGGCGAGGCCGAAGACCAGCATGAGCAGGGGAAGGAACATGGGCAGGTAGTTCATGGCGGCTCCCGGAGCGAGAACCGGCGCACCCGAGGGCGCGCCGGTCAGGATGGTCAGCGGCTGGCGGTCTTGTTGTCCCAGCTCGGCAGCTTGAACACCCAGAACGAGCCGCCCTGGGCGACCGGCTTGGTCAGCTCGGCCATGTCACCGCCCCACAACGGCACGGCACCGCCGTAGCCGACGGTCACGCCGATGTACTGCTCGCCATCCTGTTCCCAGGTGATGGGCGGGGAGACGATCCCGCTGCCGGTCTGGAACTTCCACAGCTCCTTGCCGGTTTTCGCGTCGAAGGCCTTGAAGAAGCCGTCACCGGTGCCGGTGAACACCAGGTTGCCCTTGGTGGCCAGCACGCCGGCCCACAGCGGCAGGTGCTCGTTGTGCTCCCACACCACCTTGCCGGTGGTCGGGTCCATGGCGCGCAGGCTGCCGACGTGGTCGTCGTACATGCGCTTGATGCGGAAGCCCATACCCAGGTAGGCGGAGCCCTTCTTGTAGTTCACCTCCTCGGTCCAGTAGTCCTCCTTCCAGTTGTTGGCCGGCACGTAGAACAGGCCGGTGTCCTGGCTGTAGGCCATCGGGTTCCAGTTCTTGCCGCCGAGGAAGGGCGGGGAGACTTCCACCGGCCTGCCGTGCTTCTGGCCCGGCTCGGGCAGCGGCGGGCGCTGGCCCTCGTTCTCCACCGGGCGACCGGTCTTCAGGTCGATGTGGCTGGCCCAGGTGATGTTGTCGACGAAGGGGAAGGCGTTCTGCAGCTTGCCGTTGCTGCGGTCCACCACATAGAAGAAGCCGTTGCGGTCGGCGTGGGCGGTGGCCTTCACCGTCTTGCCGTCCTTGCCCTTGTAGTCGAACAGCACCAGCTCGTTGTTTCCGGAGAAGTCCCAGGCGTCGTTCGGGGTGTGCTGGTAGAACCACTTCACCTCGCCGGTGCTCGGGTCCACGCCCACCTGGCCGGAGGTGTAGAGGCTGTCGTAGTCCTGGGGGTTGCCGCCCTTGGCGGTGCGTGCCCAGGTGTTCCACGGGCCGGGGTTGCCGGCGCCGACGATGATGGTGTTGGTCTCGGCGTCGAAGCTGGCGCTCTGCCAGGGGGCGCCGCCGCCGTGGCTCCAGGCTTCCACCTTGCCGGTGGGGGAATCCTTGTCGTCCGGCCAGGAGGGGGCCTTCACGTCGCCGGTGGGGGTGCTGTCCTTGCCGTTCAGGCGGCCCATGTGGCCCTCGACGAAGGGGCGCATCCAGACTTCCTCGCCGGTGTCCGGGTCGCGGGCGAACAGTTGGCCGACCACGCCGAATTCGTCACCGGAGCTGCCGTGGATGAGCAGCACCTTGCCGGTCTTCTGGTCCTTGATGAGGGTCGGCGCGCCGGTCATGGTGTAGCCCGCCGTGTGGTCGCCGAATTTCTTGTTCCACACCACCTTGCCGGTGTCCTTGTTCAGCGCCACCAGGCGGCCGTCCAGGGTGCCGAAGAAGATCTTGTCGCCGAAGATCGCAGCGCCCCGGTTGACCACGTCGCAGCACGGGCGGATGTCGGCCGGCAGGCGGTGGTTGTAGACCCACAGGCGCTTGCCGGTCTTGGCGTCCAGCGCGAACACGCGGGAATAGGACGCGGTGACGTAGATCACCCCGTCGCTGACGATGGCCTGGGACTCCTGGCCGCGCTGTTTCTCGTCACCGAAGGAGGAGGACCAGGCCGGCACCAGCTTGAACACGTTCTGGTCGTTCACCTGGGCCAGGGGGCTCCAGCGCTGGGCATTGGTGCCCATGCCGTACTGCAGCACGTCCTTGACCGAGACATGGTCGTTGGCGATGTCTTCCCAGGTGACGTTCTTGGCGAAGGCAGCGCTGGTGGCAGCCAGGCCGCCGGCGAGGAGCAGACCCTTGACGGCGAGGGCCAGCGGGGAGCGGGGGAGCGATCTTGTTGTCATCTTTGTGGTTCCCGTGGTCGTTGAGGACCAGTGCGCCACCTGGCGTCCTGGCGTATCGCATAGTGGAAGCGACCCCCTTGCCGGGATACGGAAAAACTCCCGCGATGGCCGGGAAAAATTCCCGGTCCGGACATGACTTGGACGTGCTGCCAAAGCCTCCCCCGGCACCTCCCCGGGGCCTGCTACCAAGGGCGTAGCGCGCGCCCACCAAAGCAGCATTCGGGGCCCCCTGGGGGCCTCCTTACCATCCTCGGCACCACGCTCCAGGGGAGCGTTGCCTTGCCCTGCATCTCGATGAGGATGGACGTCATGCACAACAACAAGAACACCCTGCGCAGTCTGCTGCTGCTCGCCGGCCTGGGCCTTTCCGGCCTGGCCCTGGCCCACGGCGACGTGGTGCCCCAGGCGGTGAACACCGAAGGCCTCGAACCCCTGGGCAAGGAGTGGCGCGAAACCAACCCCTACCGCGCGCCCTACGAGAAGAACGCCCTGGCGGTGGAGATCGGTTCCTCGGCCTACAACCAGAACTGCGCCCGCTGCCACGGCCTGGAAGCCAAGTCCGGCGGCATCGCCCCCGACCTGCGCTACCTGGAGACCGACGCCAGCGGTGACGAGTGGTTCAAGGAGCGGGTGATCAACGGCGCCGTGCGCGATGGGGCCGTGTACATGCCGAAGATGGCCGACTTCCTCAGCCAGGAAGCGCTCTGGGCCATCCGCGCCTACCTGGAAAGCGTCCACGTGGACGAGTGAGCCATGCGCCGCTGGCTGCCACTGACCCTGGGGCTGTGCCTGAACGTCCAGGCCGCTCCCGATCCGGGCCCGGACCCGGTGCCCTCGGTGATGTGGGCCTACCACCACCCGCGCATCCTTGAAGGCGCCCCCTTCGTCTTCGACTCGCGCGTGGTGCTGCAGGCCCCGCCCTTCGCCGAGGACGCCCGGCAGGTGCCGATCCAGGTCGACGCCCGGGGGCTGCCCGGCCCGGTGCGGCGGCTGGTGGCCTGGGCCGAGCTGAATCCCATCCCGCGGATCTTCGACTTTCGCCCCGGCGAGCGGGTGCTGCCGGTGGTGGCCGTGCGCATCCGTGTCGAGCAAGCCACCGCCGTGCGGGTTGCCGCGCTCACCGATGACGGTGTCTGGCATGTCGGCTCCGCCTGGGTCGACGCCGCCGGCGGTGGCTGCACCGCGCCCAGCGTGGTGCGCGCCCAGCCGGGCTGGGAGCAGCGCCTCGGGCATATCCAGGGCGCCCGCTTCGCCCACGACGGCGCCAGCCGCCTGCGCCTGCGCATCGACCACCCCATGGACAACGGCCTGGTCGGCGGCGTGCCCGAGTTCTTCCTCAACCAGGCCGAACTGCGCAGCCCCAAGGGCGAGGTCCTCGCCAGCCTGGAGCTGTTCCCCGCCGTGGCCGAGAACCCCACCCTCAGCCTGGAGACCCGCACCCCGGAGCCGACCCACCTGTGGCTGAGGGACAATAACGGCAACGAGTTCGAGGCCGACTTCTGAACCCTGCGCTCAAGGAGATAGACGTGCGCCATCACCAGCCCCATCCCCGCGAACCACGGCCCGTGGCCACCCGCCCGGCGATGGGCCTGCTGGTGCTGGTGTTCCTGATCCTGCTGCCGCTGCTGTCCCGTGCCGAGCCGGAATACCCCCTGGAGCCCCGGCGCATCGCCGAGGGCACCTGGCTGCTGGAGGGCAGCACCGAGAACTTCAGCAGCGCCAACGGCGGCAACGTGGTCAACAGCGCCTTCATCGTCACCGATGCCGGCGTGGTGGTGATCGACACCGGCCCCTCGCGGCGCTACGGCGAAAGCCTGCGCCGTGCCATCGCCCGGGTCACCGAGCGCCCGGTGGTGTTGGTGTTCAACACCCATCACCACCCCGACCACGTGCTCGGCAACCAGGCCTTCGCCGACGTGCCCATCGCCGCGCTGCCCGGCACCACCGAACTGCTGCGCCAGCAGGGCGACGCCATGGCCGAGAACATGTACCGCCTGGTGGGCGACTGGATGCGCGGCACCGAAGTACGCCTGCCGGACCAGGCCGTGCAGGCGGGCACCCGCACCGTGGGCGGCCACCCGCTGCGCCTGCTGGCCCTGCGCGGCCACACCGGGGCCGACCTGGCCATCCTCGACGCGCGCACCGGCGTGCTGTTCGCCGGCGACCTTGTGTTCTATCAACGTGCCCTCACCACCCCCAACAGCCCGGGGCTGGAGGTCTGGCTCGACGACCTGCGCCAGCTCCAGGCGCTGCCCTGGAAGCACCTGGTGCCCGGCCACGGGCCGGGCACCGAGGACGCCGCCGCCTTCGAGCAGATGCGCGACTACCTGGGCTGGCTCGACGGCCTGCTGCGCGAGGGTGCGGCCCAGGGCGCGGACATGAACGAGTTGATCCGCGCGCCGATTCCCGAGCGCTTCGCCGCCGTCAGCCTCAGCCGCTTCGAGCTGGTGCGCAGCGTCAGCCACCTCTATCCCCGCTACGAACAGGCCGTGCTGCACAGTGCTACGAGCGAATGAGGAGGCCACCGCACCCATGGGCGCAAACCGTTGGAGCGGCGCGCTTCTAGCATCCACTCACCCTTGGCCCGTAAAAGTCCGGCGTCGGCCGTGTCCGTTCGTTTCAGCCGCCTGTTCCCGTGGGGACGCAGGGTCCCCAGGGTGGATTGCGCTTCAGCGTTCCACCGCCGTAGCCAGGCCGAGCGCCATGGGGATGGAGAAGCTATGTGCTGTGCGGGTTGGGCATCAGGCGATGCCCAGGCACATGTACTTCTGCTCGATGTAGTCGTCGATGCCGTATCTGGAGCCTTCGCGGCCGAGGCCGGATTGCTTGATGCCGCCGAAGGGGGCGACTTCGGTGGAGATGAGGCCTTCGTTGACGCCGACCATGCCGTATTCGAGGGCTTCGCTGACCCGCCAGGCGCGGCCGAGGTCGCGGGTGTAGAGGTAGGAGGCGAGGCCGAATTCGGTGTCGTTGGCCATGGCGATGGCCTGCTCCTCGGTGTCGAAGCGGAAGATCGGCGCCAGCGGGCCGAAGGTCTCGTCGCGGGCCACCAGCATGTCCGGGGTCACCTCGCCGAGCACGGTGGGCTCGAAGAAGTGGCCGCCCAGGACATGGGGCTTGCCGCCGGCCAGGACACGGGCGCCCTTGGCGACGGCGTCGGCGATGTGTTCCTCCACCTTGGCCACGGCCTTGGCGTTGATCAGCGGGCCCTGCTGGGCGCCGTCGTCATCGGCCGGGGCCACCTTGAGGGCATTGACCGCCGCCACCAGGCGCCGGGCGAATTCGTCGTGCACGCCGCTTTGCACCAGCAGGCGGTTGGTGCAGACGCAGGTCTGCCCGCTGTTGCGGAACTTGGAGCCGAGGGCGCCCTGCACGGCGGCGTCGAGGTCGGCGTCGTCGAAGACGATGAAGGGCGCGTTGCCGCCCAGTTCCAGGCTGACCTTCTTGATGGTCTCGGCGCACTGGGCCATCAGCAGCTTGCCGATGCCGGTGGAGCCGGTGAAGGAGAGCTTCTGCACCCGCGGGTTGCCGGTCAGTTCGGCGCCGATCTCCCGCGAGCGGGTGCCGGGGACGATGTTCAGCACCCCGGCGGGAATCCCGGCGCGTTCGCCGAGCGCGGCCAGGGCGAGGGCGGACAGCGGCGTCTCCGAGGCGGGCTTGAGCACCACGGTGCAGCCGGCGGCCAGGGCCGGGCCGACCTTGCGGGTGATCATGGCGTTGGGGAAGTTCCACGGGGTGATGGCGGCGACGACGCCGATGGCCTGCTTGATCACCACCAGGCGGCGGCCGGGCTTGTCGTGGGGGATGACGTCGCCGTAGACGCGCTTGGCTTCTTCGGCGAACCACTCGATGAAGCTGGCGCCGTAGGCGATCTCGCCCCGGCTCTCGGCCAGGGGCTTGCCCTGCTCCCAACTGAGCAGGCGGGCCAGGTCCTCCTGGTTGGCCAGGATCAGCTCGTACCAGCGACGCAGGATCGTGCTGCGCTCCTTGGCGGTGCGCGCGCGCCAGGCGGGCAGGGCGGCCTGGGCGGCGTCGATGGCGCGGGCGGTTTCCACCCGGCCGAGGGAGGCGACTTCGGCGATCAGCTCGCCGTTGGCCGGGTTGGTCACGGCGAAGCGGCCTTCGTCGTCGGCTTCGATCCACTGGCCGTTCACGTAGGCCTGTTCGCGCAGCAGGTTGAGGTCGTTGAGTTTCATCGGTCTGCCTTGTTTCGGACGGTCGTCGCCCGTTCCCGGCGCTGCGCGCAGCACCGGGGCGGACGTTGATGGGGGTGGGTCGGGAATGCGGGTCAGTAGACGCTGCCGGCGCTGGGCGGCGGCGCGGGCGTGCCCTTGAAGCGGCTGGCGAGGCCTTGCAGGGCGTTCATCAGCAGGCTGGTGTCGACGCCGACGGCGACGAAGCTGCAGCCCAGCGCCAGGTAACGGCGGGCCAGGGCTTCGTCAGCGCTGAGGATGCCGACGGCCTTGCCGGCCTGGCGGATGCGGGCGATGGCGTCTTCGATGGCGGCCTGCACCTCGGGGTGGCCGGGGTTGCCGCGATAGCCCATGGCGGCGGAGAGATCGGCCGGGCCGATGAACACGCCGTCCACGCCCTCCACGGCGGCGATGGCGTCGAGGTTGGCCAGGCCGTCGAGGTTCTCGATCTGCACCAGCAGGCACATCTGCTCGTCCGCCTGGTCCAGGTAGCCGGGCACGCTGTTCCAGCGCGAGGCGCGGGCCAGGGCGCTGCCGACGCCACGGATGCCGAAGGGCGGGTAGCGCATGGCACGCACCAGTTCGGCGGCCTGGGCGGCGGAGTCCACCATGGGCACCAGCAGGGTCTGCACGCCGATGTCGAGCAGTTGCTTGATCAGCACCGGGTCGCCGATGGGCGGGCGGATGATCGGCTGGGCGGGGTAGGGCGCCACGGCCTGCAACTGGCCGAGCAGGCTGCGCAGGTCGTTGGGGGCGTGCTCGCCGTCGATCACCAACCAGTCGAAGCCGGCGTTGGCGGCCAACTCCGCGCAGTACGGGTCGGCCAGGCCGAGCCACAGGCCGACCTGGGCGTCACCGGCCAGTAGGCGTTGCTTGAATGTGTTGACGGGCATGTCCATGGGGACTCCTTGTGGGCGGGTCTCAGACGAAGCGGCAGGCAATCGAGCCCAACTGATCGTAGTCGACATGGAAGGTGTCGCCGGGGCGGGCGGCCACCGGGCGGGTGAAGGAGCCGCCGAGAATGATCTGTCCGGCTTCCAGGGTGACGTCGTAGGGCGCCAGTTTGTTGGCCAGCCAGGCAACGCCCTTGGCCGGGTGGTTGAGCACAGCGGCGGAGACGCCGGATTCCTCGATCACGCCATTGCGGTAGAGCACGGCGGGCACGCGGCGCAGGTCGATCTCGGTGGGGCGCACGGCGCGCCCGCCCATCACCACGCCGGCGTTGGCGGCGTTGTCGGAGATGGTGTCGAAGACCTTGCGGGTGGCCTGGGTCTGCGGGTCCACCTGCTGGATGCGGGCGTCGATGATCTCCAGGGCGGGGATGACCCACTCGGTGGCGTCGAGCACGTCGAACAGGGTGACGTTCGGCCCGCGCAGCGGCTTGCCGAGGACGAAGGCCAGCTCCACTTCCACGCGGGGGACGATGAAGCGCTCGAAGGGGATGTCGGTGCCTTCGTCGAAGAACATGTCATCCAGCAGCGCGCCGTAGTCCGGCTCGGTGATGTTGGAGGACACCTGCATGGCGCGGGAGGTGAGGCCGATCTTGTGGCCTACCAGCTTGCGCCCGTCCTGGATCTTCTGCGCCACCCAGGCGCGCTGGATGGCGTAGGCGTCTTCGAGGGTGATGCCGGGGTGGTCCAGGGAGAACTGGCGGATCTGCTGCCGCGAGCGTTCGGCGGCGTCGAGTCGGGCGGCGGCCTGCTGGATCAGGGTGGCGTCGAGCATGGTGGGGTCTCTCTTAGCGTGGGTTGACCAGGGCGGCGGGGGTGCGCAGCACCAGTCCGGCGCCGAGGGCGATGAAGAAGGCCAGGACGAACAGCGCGAGGCTGGCGCTCTGGGTGGTGTCGCGCATCCAGCCGATGAGGTAGGGCGCGAGGAACGAGGCGATGCTGCCGAAGGAGCTGATCAGGCCGATGCCGGCGGCCTGGGCCTTGTCGGAGAGGAAGGCCGGCGGCAGTTGCCAGAACATCGGCAGGGCGGCGCTGGCGCCCATGCCGGCGACGATCAGGCCGGCCAGCACGGGGATCGCGCTGGTGGGTGCGAGGCCGCTGCTGGCGATGCCGATGGCGCACATCAGCAGCGGCACGCAAAGGTGCCAGCGGCGTTCACGGTGGCGGTCCGAGGAGCGGCCGCAGGCGAGCATGAAGAACACCCCGGCGAGGTAGGGCACGGCGCTGAGCAGGCCGACCTGGCTGTCGCGGGCGACGCCGGCGCCGTGGATCAGGGTGGGCATCCAGAAGGCCAGGGTGTTCACCGCGAGCATCACGGCGAAGTAGATGGCCACCAGCAGCCAGACGTGGCGGTCGCGCAGGATGCCGGCGAAGGAGGTGATCGGCTTGCGCTGTTCCTCCTGGGCCATGTCTTCGCGCAGTTGGCGCTTCTGGGCGTCGTCGAGCCAGGCGACGTCATCGAAGCGCTCCGGCAGGCGCGCCCAGACCAGCAGGCCGAGCAGCACCACGGGGGCGCCTTCGAGGAGGAACATCCACTGCCAGCCGCGCAGGCCGAGGGCGTCGTGGAAGCCTTCGAGGATGGCGCCGGACAGCGGCCCGCCGATGACCCCGGCCATGGGCACGGCGATGGCGAACAGGGCGGTGATCTGCGCGCGGCGGCGGGCCGGGTACCAGCGGTTGAGGTAGACGAGGATGCCGGGGAAGAAACCGGCCTCGGCGACCCCCAGCAAAAAGCGCAGGACGTAGAAGCCGGTGGCGCCCTGCACCAGGAACATGCTGGTGGAGAGCACGCCCCAGACCACCATCAGGGTGGCGATCCAGCGGCGCGGGCCGACGCGGTCGAGGGCGAGGTTGCTGGGCACGCCGAACAGGGCGTAGGCGATGAAGAACAGACCGGCGCCGAAGCCGTAGACGGTGTCGCTGAACTGCAGGTCGGCGCTCAGTTGCATCTTGGCGAAGCCGATGTTGATGCGGTCCAGGTGGGCGAACAGGTAGCACACCAGCAGCAGCGGCATGAGCCGCCAGGTGACGGTGCGGTGGGTGGTGTCGCGGGTGGCGTGGTCAGCGCCGGTGGGGCAGGCGGTGTGGGCGGTGCTCATGGTCTTGTACTTCTTGTTGGGAGTCGCGTCGGGGTGCGCGGCGCGGGGCGTTGCCACCCCGCACCGGCGGTGGGCCGGGGGTCAGCCGGCCTGGCCCTTGAGGAAGGCGTGGACGTTGTTGAGCTTGTAGTTGAGCTCGGCGTCCAGCTCGGTCATCTCGAAGGAGAGGGCCAGCAGGCGCCGGGCCTGGAGCGCGGCGAAGTGGCCGCTGATCACCTCGAACAGCGCATCGGCCACCTGGCGGCGGGTGGCCAGGTCGCGGCCGGCGCCCACCTTCAGGGTCATGTGGACGAAGGCGTAGTCGTGCTGGCCGTCGGCCATGCGCCAGGTGTCCAGGCGCACGGCACGGCTGCGGATGCCGCCGAGGGGGAAGACCCCGGAGGCGCCCAGGCAGGCGTGGACCTTCTCGAACAGGCCGGGCAGGTCGGCCTCGGCTTCGATGTTGTGGGTGTATTCGGCGATGAAGTGCGGCATGGCGCGGTCCTCAGAGGCGGCTGCCGGTGGGGTTGCCGCCGGGGTTGGAGGCCTGGGCGGCGGGAATGGCCGAGCCGTCCTGGGGGGTGACCGGGAAGATGGCGTTGATCTGGCCGGTGCCGGAGGAGCCGAAGTAGGGGGTCACGACCTCTGCCTTGCCGTCGTACTTCGACCAGCCCAGTGCCCCGAGCAGCATGGCGGTGTCGTGCATGAAGCCTTCGCCATGACCCTTGACGGCGTACTCGGGGAGCATGGCGCAGAAGTCCTCCCATTCGCCGTCCTGCCACATCTGCACCACGCGGTGGTCGAGGGTCTCCAGGAAGGGGCTCCAGACCTTGGTGGCGAACCCGGGGGCCTGGCCGTTCTGGGCGAAGCGGTGGGACAGCGAGCCGCTGGCGAGGAAGGCGACGTTGCCGTCGTAGTGCTTCTCCACGGCCTGGCGCATGGCCCAGCCGAGGCGGGCGCTGTCGTTGAGGTAGTGGGAGGTGCACAGGGCGGAGACGGAGATGACCTTGAAGTGGCGGTCGGTGTTCATGTAGCGCATGGGCACCAGGGTGCCGTACTCGGGGGCGAGGGTGGTGGCGTCGTGGGCCATGGTCTCCACGCCCAGGCGGTTGCATTCCTCGGCCAGCAGGCGGCCCAGCTCGGGGTTGCCGGGGAAGGCGTAGTCCATGTTGCTGATGAAGTGCGGCAGTTCGTTGCTGGTGTAGAGCCCTTCGAACTGGGCGGCGCAGTTGACGTGGTAGTTGGCGTTGACCAGCCAGTGGGTGTCGAACACCACGATGGTGTCGACGTTCAGTTCGCGGCAGCGGCGACCGATCTCGATGTGCCCGTCGATGGCGGCCTGGCGGAAGCCGTGGCGCGGGCCGGGCAGCTCCGACAGGTACATGGAGGGGACGTGGGTGATCTTGGCAGCCAGAGCAACGTTGCCCATGACGGTTCTCCTGGTGGCGGGCGCCTGGTGGGGCGGCCGGGATTCTTGTGGTTGTGGATGCACGCCAGCTGATACGACGCCCTGGGTGCCGGGACCCGGCACCTGGGCGTTCTGCATGAGTACCCGGCGTGGCTACACGCCCCAGCGGGGAATGTGGTGGCTCCCCATGGAGATGCACACGTTCTTGATCTCGGCGAACACTTCGAAGCTGTACTGGCCGCCTTCGCGACCGGTGCCGGAGCCCTTCACACCGCCGAACGGCTGGCGCAGGTCGCGCACGTTCTGGCTGTTGATGAAGACCATGCCGGCTTCGATGCCACGGGCCAGGCGGTGGGCCTTGCCGATGTCCTGGGTCCAGATGTAGGAGGCCAGGCCGTATTCAGTGTCGTTGGCCAGGCGCAGGGCCTCGGCCTCGTCCTTGAATTTCATCAGGCACACCACCGGGCCGAAGATCTCTTCCTGGGCGATGCGCATGCGGTTGTCCACGTCGGCGAAGACGGTGGGCTGGATGAACTGGCCCCTGGACAGGTGCGCGGGCAGGCCCGCCGGGCGCTCCAGGCCGCCGGCCAGCAGGGTGGCGCCTTCTTCGATGCCGATGCGGATGTAGCCGGTGACCTTGTCGTAGTGGGCCTGGGTGATCATCGAGCCGACCTGGGTCTTCGGGTCCTGCGGGTCGCCGACGATCAGGCGCTTGGCGCGGGCGGCGAACTCGGCGACGAAGCGGTCGTAGACGGTCTCCTGGATGAAGATGCGGCTGCCGGCGGTGCAGCGCTCGCCGTTGAGCGAGAAGATGGTGAACAGCGCGGCGTCGAGGGCGCGGTCGAGGTCGGCGTCATCGAAGATCAGCACCGGGGACTTGCCGCCCAGCTCCATGGAGTACTTCTTCAGGCCGGCGGTCTGCATGATCTTGCGGCCGGTGGCGGTGCCGCCGGTGAAGGAGATGGCGCGCACGTCCGGGTGGCGGACCAGGGCGTCGCCAGCGGTGGCGCCGTAACCCTGCACCACGTTGAGCACGCCCTTGGGAATGCCGGCTTCCAGCGCCAGGCGACCCAGTTCGTTGGCGGTCAGCGGCGACAGTTCGCTCATCTTCAGCACGGCGGTGTTGCCCAGGGCCAGGCAGGGCGCGGTCTTCCAGGTGGCGGTCATGAACGGCACGTTCCACGGGGAAACCAGGCCGCACACGCCCACCGGCTGGTAGAGGGTGTAGTTGAGCATCTGGTCGTCCACCGGGTAGCTGTGGCCGTCCATGCGGGTGCAGACCTCGGCGAAGAACTCGAAGTTGTGCGAGGCGCGGGGGATCAGCACGTTCCTGGTCTGGTGGATCGGCAGGCCGGTGTCCAGGGTCTCCAGCTCGGCCAGCTTGGGCACGTTCGCATCGATCAGCTCACCCAGCTTGCGCATCAGCTTGGCGCGCTCCTTGGCCGGGGTGTTGGCCCACTTGGGGAAGGCCTCCTTGGCGGCGGCGACGGCTGCGGCGATCTCTTCGGCGCCGCCGCTGGCGACTTCACCGATGGCGTCGCCTGTGGCGGGGTTGTAGTTGGTGAAGACTTCCTTGCTTTCGACCTCACGGCCATCGATCCAGTGCTTGATCATGTTCAGACCTCGTTGTTACGGGACGCGAAGAACTCGGCTTCGCTGACGATTCGGTTGACCAGGCGGCCGACGCCTTCCACTTCCACCACCACTTCATCGCCCGGCACCACGTCGGCCAGGCCCTCCGGCGTGCCGGTGGCGATCATGTCGCCCGGCTGCAGGGTCATGAAGCTGGAGAAGTATTCGATCAGGTAGGGGATGTCGAAGATCATGTCGGCGGTGGTGCCTTCCTGCTTCAGCTCGCCGTTGATCCAGGTGCGCAGCCTGAGCTTCGACGGGTCCGGCACGTCGGCGGCGTCGACGATCCAGGGGCCGACCGGGGTGGTGCAGTCGCGGTTCTTCACCCGCAGGTTGGGGCGGTAGTAGTTCTCCAGATAGTCGCGGATGGCGTAGTCGTTGCACACGGTGTAGCCGGCCAGGTACTGCAGGGCGTCCTCGCGCTTGACGTTGCGCGCGGGCTTGCCGATCACCGCCACCAGCTCGCACTCGTAGTGCATGTAGGCGACGTTGTCCGGGCGCCAGGTGACCTGGTTGTGGCCGGTGTAGGTGCCGGGGGACTTGATGAAGGCCAGCGGCTCGGTGGGCGCCTTGAAGGCCAGTTCGGCGGCGTGGTCGGCGTAGTTCAGGCCGAGGGCGAACATGCTGCCGGTGGCGGGGGGCAGCCACTCGACCTGGTCTTCGGCCAGCAGGCGGCCATCGGCGAGGCGGACGGCGTTGCCGTCTTCGACGGTCACGGTGTGGATGTCGCCCTGGTAACGGATACGTGCGTGTTTCATCAGGGACTCCTTTATTGCGCAACCGTTTGCGCAGTCATCTGCGCAACCACGGTGTTGGCGAGGCGGCCGAGGCCGTCGATTTCCACCAGCACCTCGTCGCCGGGCTGTACGTCGACGCGGCCTTCCGGGGTGCCGGTGATCAGCACGTCGCCTTCGTGCAGGGTCATGAACTCGCTGATCTCGGCGATCAGCTGGGGGATGCTGCGCACCAGGTTGGCGGTGCTGTTCTCCTGGCGCAGCTCGCCGTTCACCCGCAGGCGGATGCCCAGGGCGTGCGGGTTGCCGATGCTCTCGACCGGTACCAGCTCGTCGGAGAGGGCGCAGAAGCCGTCGCGGCACTTGGCTTTCACCGCCGGGCGGTAGTAGCTCGTTTCCGGCAGGCTGAACTCGTTGACGATGACGTAGCCGGCCACGTGGGCCAGGGCGTCCTCGGCGCTGACGCGGCTGGCGTCGCGGCCGATCACCACACCCAGGGCCGGGCCCGGCTGCAGGCGCTCGCCCGCCGGGAAGGGCACGGTGCCGCCGTCGTGGTTGCGGGTGTTCGGGGTCTTGATGAAGAGCACCGGCTTGACCGGCGGCTTCTGGTAGGGCGGCTCGTTGAACTCGGGCAGTCGGCTTTCCAGCAGCCCCCTGTAGTTCAGCGCGACGCCGAACAGGGTGCCTTGGGCGACTTCGCTAGTGGCGCGACGCATGGATCTGTTCACTCCTGACGCAGGTGGGGCAGGGCCCCGATGAAAAAACCAGGTGGGCTCGACGGTGGGAGCGCAGCACCTGAAAACCGTTAACTCATTAACAGGTTAACTTTTATAGTTAATATGTTAACGACAATCAAGCCTTGGTCGTGCGATCGGGCTGTGGCTATTTAAAGCGCGGAGGGCAAACGGGACTTGTCGCTGGCTGCCAAACCGAGTTGCACCGGGTTGCCAGGCGGGGGCTTACAGGCTGTGGCAGCAGGAAGGTAATTGCCTCGGTTCGGCGGTTGTTGATTAAATTCTTCACCTTCACTTCCCACCGAGACCGCCTGATGTCGACCCCACGACCGTCCCTGACCCTGACCCTGCTGCAGGCCCGCGAGGCCGCCATGGCCTTCTTCAGGCCGCTGCTCAACCAGCACGGGCTGACCGAGCAGCAGTGGCGGGTCATCCGCATCCTGCGCCAGTCCGGCGAGATGGAAAGCCACCAGCTGGCGCAGCAGGCCTGCATCCTCAAGCCGAGCATGACCGGCGTGCTGGCGCGCCTGGAGCGTGATGGCGTGGTGCGCCGCTGGAAGTCCGCCCAGGACCAGCGCCGGGTCTTCGTCGGCCTGACCGAGAAGGGCCAGCAGTGCTTCGTGTCCATGAGCGATGGCATGGAGCGCAACTACCAGAAGATCCACCAGCAGTTCGGCGAGGCCAAGCTGCAGCAGCTCCTGGACCTGCTCAACGAGCTGAAGCAGATCAAGCCCTGAGCCCCGCGGAGGCGGCCACGATGGCGGTGTCCTCGCCCATCCCCAACATCGACATCGGCCAGGTCTATGACCAGCGCTACGCCGATGCCGACGTGCACTACGAGGCGCTCGGCAAGCTCGCCGACTTCTTCGGCCGCAACATGCCGGTGCACCGCCACGACCGCTTCTTCCAGGTGCACTACGTCAAGAGCGGCACCGTGCGGGTGTTCCTCGACGACGAGGGCTTCGTCCAGGAAGGGCCGATGTTCTTCCTCACCCCGCCCACCGTCACCCACGCCTTCGTCACCGATGCGGAAAGCGACGGCCATGTGCTGACCGTGCGCCAGCAACTGGTGTGGCCGCTGCTGGAGGCCCACGCCGGGCTTGCCAGCGGCCCGCGCATCGCGCCGTTGTGCGTGTCGGTGGGGGCGCTGGAGTCGCGCTACGAAGGGGAGGTGGCGCGCCTGAACCTGTTGTTCGACGAACTGCGCCAGGAGTTCGCCGACAGCCGACCGGGCCGCGCCCTGAGCCTGGTGGCACTGACCGAGCTGATCTTCATCAGCCTGTTGCGCCTCTCCAGCCGCTCCCTGGCCGCCCAGCCGGCCCGCCGCGAGGACCTGCACATCTTCCAGCGCTTCAACGTGCTGATCGAACAGCGCTATCCCGAGCACTGGGGCCTGGGCCAGTACGCCGATGCCCTGGGCGTGACCGAGGCACGGCTCAACGAGGTGTGCCGACGCATCGCCGGCATGCCCTCCAAGCGCCTGGTGTTCGAACGGCTGATGCAGGAAGCGCGGCGCCTGCTGCTGTTCACCGGGGAGTCGGTGAACGGCATCGGCTACCGCCTGGGCTTCAAGGACCCGGCCTACTTCAGCCGCTTCTTCACCCGCCACGCCGGGATGACCCCGGGGGCCTACCGCAGCAGCCGAGGGACGGAATGAAATGAGCGTGCTGATCGTCGTAAGGGCGCCTCTAGAAACGTAGGCGAGGCCGTCAGCGCAAGGCAAAAACAGGCGAAAAAGCGCAGTTTACGTACTGTAAATGAGCATTTTGAGCCTGTTTTTAACGCGGCGATGACAACGCAGGTAGTTTCTAGAGGTGCCCTTCAGTGGCTTGCCGGGCACCGGCAAGACCGTGCTCGCATCGCGCCTGGCCCGCGAACTGGGCGCGGTGTACCTGCGGCTCGACGTGATCGAACAGGCCATCCGCGATGCCGACATCGCCGCCGACGTGGGCACCAGCGGCTACCGCGTGGCCAATGGCCTGGCCCTGGGCAACCTGCGGCTGGGGCATCGGGTGGTGGTGGATTGCGTCAACCCGGTGGCCGAGAGCCGCCAGGCCTGGGCACAGGTGGCAGCCGACGCCGGTGCGAGGCTGTGCGACGTGCAAGTGATCTGCAGTGATGCGGCCGAGCACCGGCGCCGGGTCGAGACGCGCCAGGGCGACATTCCGGGCCTGGTGCCGCCCACCTGGGCGTCCTTGCAGCGGCATGAGTTCGACCCGTGGGACAGCCCGCCCTTCACCGTCGACACGGCCCGGCTGACGGTGGACGCGGCGCTGGAGGCGATCCGGGCCGTGCTGCGCTGAAGTGATAAATGGCGCCCTCCGCTCGCGCCTCCTTGCTCTGTAAAGAACGATTACAAATTTCGTTGTGCCAGCGTTCACGAGGGTTAGCGCGGTGCTGCGCAAGAAGTTGCGCAGGTTAGGTCTGCTAGGTTCCGGCGCTCATCTCGAAGCGGTCAGTGGGGCTTTGGTTTTGAGATTCCTCAAGGCCATAGGCCAGCCGTGTCGAGTTTCAGTCACCGGATACAGGGAAGTGCTCCATGAGTGGAAAACCTGCTGCCCGCA
>NZ_LYSP01000068.1:0-18846 GCF_001728945.1 Pseudomonas sp. ENNP23 | reverse complement strand
TAAAATTAGGTAGCCCCGCCCGGGGCTACCGCTATGCCACTGGTACAGATTTCCAGCGAGAGAAGTCCAACGCAGCAATCTCTGCCGCAATCTCCTCCTCAGTCGGCGGCTCTGCATCACCCAGACCAAGCCGCTTGCTCTCGCGAATCGCGTTGGCCACTGCGGTTTTCCCTAGGGCATAACGCTCCAAAACACCTTCAAGCTCATCTCGATCCTGCATATCGTCATCTCCCAGGTAATGACCCAAATTTAGCAGCTCAACTGCTCAATCGGCTTCCATCGGAGTAGCGGTATGAGTGGATTAAAATTCCTTGGTAGATACGCCATCGCTGCATCTGTCAGCTAGCAGTACAATCCAGCGGTCTGACTGTCCCGAACGTGAGTTATACATGGACATTTCACCCGAATGGAAATCGGAACTTTGCCAACGCCACCTATACGTGCTGGAGCTGAAAGGCGGCAGATACTATGTTGGCCAAGCAAAAGATCCTGATCGACGCATTCGAAAGCACTTTAACGGATCAGGTGCAGAGTGGACGCGCATCCATCCACCTCTGCGAGAGATTAGCCGTACAGATCTTGGCCTCGTTGACTACCGTACAGGTGAGCTAGCTGAAAACACGGCGGTCCTAGAGCTGATGCAGCAACATGGCTTTCAGAACGTTCGCGGCGGCTTCTTCACAAACGTCAGCGTTGAACATACCGCTAAGGCCCTGATTAGCCACGGTCACGGCAACATTCTCTCCACGACTTCACTCAAGCAGCTCCTCTCGCCCGAACGCTCCGTCATAAAGGGGTGTGACGCCGCTACCGAGTACTCCCTTTTTGTATTGTTGCTTGATGGAGACAGATACTTTGTTGGCTACAGCAGCAATCCTGACGCACGAATACGCCGCCATTTCGCTGGCAAGGCCGCAGACTGGACAGCGCTCCATAAGCCACTGGAGACAGTAACAACAAGGTCTCTGGGTTTCATCACCGAGTCAGAAGCAGCCCACGCGGCAGATAGGGCGACTGTCGCGCTGATGCGCAAGGCCGGATGGCGAAATGTCCGCGGAGGGTCTTTGTGGAGCCTTGATGCAGGAGACATCCTAAAGCTGCTTCATTCACGCGGCTTCAAAGACATCCCGCCGGAGCGACCGAGGCAGCCTTAGTGTATGGACCTGACTCACCATAGTGCCGACAAGAAGCTGTCTGATGGGTAACGCTTTTTAGCCGCTAAAATCCCAACCGATTTTCCCGCCAGAGGAACAGGCATGAACGACACCCCGCTGATTGAAGAGCCCTTCTTCATCACCGAAGAGATCGAAGCCGAGATGATCCAAACCGGCTATGTGTTTGAACCACCAACGCACGTCTGCCTCCGGTCAACAGCCGGTGTGCCGATTGCTGCTGATGACGAAACGCCGCCTGCTACGCCGTAGGATTCTCACGACCTATATAGGTACCTGAAAGCCTAGCCCGATCGAAGCTGTACACGTGTGAGTAAGGGCTCTCGATGCAGCGCCCGACGATGGGTAGCGCCTGATCAGGCTTACCCGGCATCAGAAGCACCCGCCCGCTGCATATCGGGCAATCAGCACTGAAACGGACAAATCTCGTCCACTGCTGCCCCTCACTATCGCGGTGCATTTCCAGCTCTGCAGAGTCCTCAAAGATCGACAGGAACGCAGTGGGAGCCTTGATCACACGATCATCGACTAGGCGCCACCAGGGGGCATAGAAATTTGCCCAGATGAACCAACTACCCAGCCCAAAAAGCGCCACGTTCCCAAGCTGCCGCAACGTCAACGTCTGATCGAGCGCGGCCACAGTCCACATACCTGCAAGCAGCCAGAGCCCCAGTAGCAGAAGCCCAATCACGATGCTGACCAACAGTGACAGACCTCGCCAGCTTCGGTTCTTCAGTTCGCCATTGCGGAAAATCAAGCGCAACATGCAGCTCGGTCGCACGTTGCCAGCATCCGTTCGGGAGTATTCGATGTGCGTCCAAGGGCGCTGCTGCTCTTTCGGAACAGGTGCATCTGATAGAGGCGACACATCCAGCCAGAAAGTCCGCTCATTCCCCTTCCCCCCCTTGCCGTCATTGGCGCGCACAACCGGCATCTGATCTAGACCTGCTCGACGCAGCCGCTCACAAAGCGATGCAAGGCGAGAATCCAGGAATTGCTCAAGCAAACCAGGGGGCAGCCAGGTAGTGGCGTTTAAAGTCCTCCCCTTGTGCTCGCCCTCGACATTAAGCAGTAGAGCGCTGCGAGAAAACTGCTGCGGCTCATGCTTGTTCTTATCCAGGTCAGCCAGCTTGGCTTGCACCATAAATCGCAGAATCCGGTATGCCTTGTTGTCGGCCGGAACCTCGATCAACTCATCCTGTAAGCATCGCATTACTTCCTGCACACAAACTCCCAGCACCCTAATTCAAAGGACTGCAGCCATATCCATACCTACACATAACCCCTTTGCAGGAGGTTGGGGGGATGTTTGCCCCCGCTCGAATCATGACTCTTGGAGCCGTCTTCACACCAGAGGCCTGCACCATGACCATGTTCGTCGCACTCGACCCAAACGGTCGGCTGATCACCATTGAAAACGCCCATCGTGGCATTTCTTGCAATTGCACCTGCGTAAGCTGCGGTGAGCCTGTCATGGCCCGGAAGGGGCTGATACGGGAGCACCATTTTGCCCACGTCTCACAGAAGAAGAGCTGCTATATCCAACGCGAAAGCCTTCTCCACCTCTATGCCAAGGAGGTCATCTGCGATGGACTCGGTATGCAGTTACCACATCTCCCCGGCATCTACCCCAACAGTGAAGACACAAGCAGCTGGTGGGACTTCGAAACCGTCACTCCGGAGGTACGGCAACAGGGCTTTCAGCCCGACTTGGTAGCCGAACTGAAAGATGGCTCACGGCTGTTCATCGAGATTGCCGTCACCTCGTTCATTGATGAAGTAAAGCTGGAGCGCATCCAGGCCGCTGGCACGCCGACCATAGAACTAGACCTAAGCGACCTGCTGCAGAGCTCTCAGCCCATTCCATCCGAATCCTCCAAGAGCTACATCCTTCATCAACCACACCATAAAAGCTGGATCTACCCCGAAGCACCGACGATCGCGCAGGCATTTGAAATGCAGATGCCAGATCCACGTTCAGTCGTAGATCTACACCCGCCCCGGACGACACCCGCGCTGCAAGAGCAGCGCTTCGTCATCATGCAGATGTGGGTATCTGCCAGAACGCTGCCCAGTGGCTCAGTGGCCGTCCGCTCCTGGTCATTCAACCCGCAGATCACAGAGCTGCTTAAAACCTGGCGCAACCAGTTTGGCGGAGAATACAACCCCAGGTACAAGAACTGGATTTACTACCCTAACAGCCGCGAAGAGATTCTGGCCAGGCTGCAAGCACTGGATCAGAACTGATGAGCAGTCAAGCACGTCAGCTGAAAATCGATGCTCCCTGCAACAACCAGATCACCAGCCTTCTGCTTGACCAGCTTTGATAGACTACAGACGACTTTGGACGACCATTGCCTCCCAACATCCGGGGTAAAGCCACCATAAACACCGAACCGTGGGTTACCGCCGAGCACGTCGCACAACATCTCGGAGTGGCTAAAGACACTGTTTATCGCTGGAGAGAGCAGAAGGGATTACCAGCACATCGCATAGGACGACTATGGAAGTTTCAATTGTCAGAGATTGATGACTGGGTTCGTGCTGGCGGCGCTAATGAAGCCGGGAATTCACAAGCCACGTAATAGCGCCGCAGGCCCCTACACGCTCTAGCCAAGCCCAAACGATTTAATGAATGAGAAAGAACATGAGCAATCTGGATCTTAAGCGCGACAACAAGAAAGGAAAAATCTGGAGCCATGTACGCAGCAAATGGCTTGTAGAGACACCAGAAGAGACAGTTCGACAGGAGTACTTGCTCGTACTGGTAAACGAATATGGTTTTACTCTCGATCAAATTGCAGAAGAACAAGAACTAACAGGTAGAGGATCAGCCAGAGCCAGAGCGGATTTTGTCATATGGCGCACACCTCAAGACAAGGCAGAAGACAACCCGCCATTCATTATCGTGGAATGTAAATCCGATAACGTCACTATCAAGCCTATTGACTACGCACAAGGCGAGAACTACGCACGATTCTGGAATGCACCATTCTTCGTTACCCATAACTCGCGGGAAACCAAGTACTGGCGGGTCAAGAAAGACAAAGTGCCCGGCTACACGGAAGAAATCGAGAATATTCCCCATGGCGATGCCTCGGATAAGGACATTGAGGAGCTACTTTCCAAGCTCCGCGCCTTTAAGGAAAAGGAGTTCGCCGATCTGCTGCACAAATGCCACAACATCATCCGCAACCGGGAGAAAAAAGACCCGGCAGCCGCCTTCGATGAAATCGCCAAGGTACTTTTCATCAAGGTTTATGTGGAACGTTCACTGTTGACTCGACGCAATAAAACTAACCTCTTTACCGTCGATGTGCTGAAAAGCCAGATCGCTGAGAATCCGCTCGACAATCTGTTTCAACAAACCAAGCTCGCATACGCCACCGACAAGATTTTCGATGAAGATGAACGCATCAACCTAAAGCCTGCCACCGGTGAGGCCATCGTCAAAGAATTAGAAAAATACAACCTCTCTGACACCAGTGAGGACGTAAAAGGCGTTGCTTTTGAGCGATTCCTCGGCCGTACTTTCCGGGGCGAAATCGGCCAGTTCTTCACCCCACGCACTATTGTCGAATTTATGGTGCATATGGTCGATCCCAAAGAAGGTGAGATCGTCTGCGATCCGGCTAGTGGTTCAGGCGGTTTTTTGATCCGTGTGTTCGAGATAGTCCGGGAAAAAATCCTTGCTGACGCCGATCGAGAGTACAACGTGTTCAAGGCCAAAGTCGAAGAAGACGAGTCACTGACCGAAGAGCAGCGTGCTAAGAAGCTCCAAGACAAGTTCAACGAAATACAGACGCTTATCGACCAAAAGATTGAAGGTTCCAGGCTGTGGAAGCTCTCAAATCGTTGCATATATGGTACCGACGCCAACGACCGCATGGCACGTACCAGCAAGATGAATATGATCATGCACGGCGATGGCCACGGCGGCGTTCACCACCACGATGGTTTTCTAAATGTTAATGGCATCTTCGAAGGGCGTTTCGACATTGTTCTCACTAACCCCCCTTTTGGGGCTAATGTCGAACCTACCGACAAAATTCTAGAGTCGGATATCAAGGTGAGCGCCGTTGCCAAGTTACGTTATCTCGATGAGTATGGGGACCTCTATCTTCAGGCTCAGAATCGTGTGCAAGCGGCACTAAATAAGCCCATTACCAGCCTGTTCGAATTACCAAAAAGCGATAAGGCCAAGATTAAGACCGAAGTGCTCTTCATCGAGCGATGCCTTGACTTACTCAAACCTGGAGGCCGCCTCGCTATCGTGCTGCCGGAAGGCATTTTCAATAACCCCTCACTCACCTACGTGCGCGAATTCACCGAAGACCGAGCCTTCCTCCGCGCCGTGGTCAGTCTACCGCAGGAGACCTTTGTCAGCTCCGGGGCCAGCGTGAAATGCTCGCTGCTCTTCTTGCAAAAATTCACCGAGGAGGAGCAGCAACAGTTTGACGAGACCTACGCCACTGCAAAGGCGGAGATCGAAGCCCGGTATGCCGACGAGATCAAAGCGGAACGGGAACGGCTGGATAGCGAAATCGAGGCAGCCAAGCAGGCGAAGGACGCCGAGCAACGGCAGACCCTGCAAAAGGAGCTCAAGGACTACCTGAAAGCAATAGAGATCCGTCAGATCACCGAAACCCGGCAACTGCTCAAGGAGCGCTTCGACTACCCCATCTTCATGTACGAGGCGGAAAAGGTCGGCATCTCCGCCACTGGTGAGGAGGACCAGAACGAGCTTTACCCCAACGACCGGCAGCCGGCCAATTGTGACAAGACCTGCCTGGAGTGGTATCGCGAGTATCTCTCCGACCCGAGCGCCTTTGCCGTTGCGAGAGGGGCTGAATAATGGGCGAAGTGGCTCAGGCCAGACCGCGGGCCTTTAGCGTTAGTTTCAGCGGCTTGCAGACTTGGAGCGTTGCAGCTCAGTTCGCTGTTAACTGGAGCTGGCCAGATGAGGTCATCAAACCGTTGGTCAGCATCCTCAGGCGACGAAACGAAGCCGCTTTAGAAACACTGACTCTCGAGTCCATGGTTACTCTGCTGACCATTCGTTTTGATGGTTCGATTGAACCACGCGAGCCGGTCCGCATAAAGGACGTCAAAGGGCGGCTGTTTCGTGTCTACTCCGGTGACGTGGTTTTTTCAAAAATTGATGTGCGCAACGGGGCAATAGGGCTTGCTCCCGATGGCATTGACTGCATGTGCGTCACCTCAGAATTTCCAGTTTATTCCGTCGATTTTCAGAGAACAGATTCTGAATACGTGAAACTGTTATTCCGAACAGAGGCGTTCAAAAAGCTATTGAATTCGATGATCAGCGGCGCATCGGGCCGAAAACGGATTCAACCAACCCAGCTTGAGGGGGTAAAAGTCCCCATCCCCGCGCTGCCGATTCAGCAGAAAATTGTGGCCCATTGGGAGGCAGCCAAGCTGGAACGCGCAGCGGCGGATACCGCTTTGTCAGATTTGGTGTTGGAGCTTCATTCGTGGCTCGTCAAGCAGACAAAAGATTTTGGCCAGGTGACCCGCTCCAAAGTATTCCTCGCCAATTACGAGAACACTCAGCAATGGGATGTCAAAGCGGGTCGTGCCGCCGCTTTCATAACGGCGAACCCTAATTTTATACGACTAGGTGATTACACCGAGGAATGCGCTGAAACCATTAGGCCCTGGGATGAGCCGGAAAAGGAATGGCCCATTTATGGAGTGAATAACAAGGAAGGTGTCTTTCTAAGTTCTATGCAGGTCGGAAAGGATTTCAATGCGCCTTACAAGAAAATTGAAAAAGACTGGTTCTTTCACAACCCCACACGCGCTAATGTCGGTTCCCTCGGCATCGTGCCCGAAGTACCCGTGGATGCGATCACAAGCCCTGAATACCAGGTGTGGCGGCTGAAAGGCGGCTTTCTACCTGCCTTTATGGCACTTATGCTTAGGACAAACTACTTCCTTGCCCTCGTGGCTTTTAACCGTGTCGGCGGCGTTAAACAACGGATGTACTACGCAAACCTGGCCGAAATCAGGCTTCCTGAAATTCCAATAGAGGTTCAAAAAAGCTTTGCCGACCGGCGGCAACAGATTCTGGCAAACATCTCGGCGGCTAATGAAAAGCTTGCCCAACGGAAAAAAGATATAGAAAAAATGATTCTCGGCACCCGCCCGGTGGAGGTGTACTAATATGTCGCGAGGCCGCCAATACATCGAATTCGAGGGATTGTTCTCGGAAAGCGTGCTGGGCATCTTCCGCATTATCAGGGGCTTTGCCGATCTGCGCGATCTGGCAGCCATCTCCGTACCCTACAAGATGGAGGATGGAGAGCAGGGCTTTAGGGTGGTAGGCCATCAGCGAGTGGAATCGGCCAAACACGCCGAGGAGATCAAGAACTACCTGGAACAGAGCGAGAATCGCTTCCTCCCAGAGATAATTCTTTCCGTTCGTGCGCCGGTCAAACTCATAGTCAATCGGGGCGAGATCGCCCCGGACGAACAGGGGTTGGGCGAAACGGTTTTCGGGGTGAGAAGCGACAACGATAGCCTAGTGGATATCTCCCGCCGATATTCAAGTCCGACCATGCGGATGCAGCGGCTGCGCGTGCGGCGAGGCGACCTGGGGCAGCTCAAGCAGGATAAAATCATTCGCCGCATCGACGGAAATCATCGCCTGCATCTGGCCGAACAGCTTACCGAAGACCCCAACACACCGACCAAGTACCTCGCTCCATTCTGCATGGTGCTGCTCGGTCCGGCGAACAATGATGCAGACGACTTCTCTGAATCGCTGATTTTCCACACCATCAACAGCACAGCCCTACCGCTGGAGTCGGAACACGGTCTTCGGCTGCTGCTGGGGCAAGACCCAGCGCACGCCATGACGCCGGATAACGAATTCGCCTACAACCCGGCGCTGCACCTAACGCGGCTATTGGCCGACCGCCTACGAGGTCTACCGCAACCGGCTCGGCAACGCTTCGGCGAGCGTCCATTGACCACACTTTGGGAGTCGGCTCGCAACCTTATCAGTATGGACGAGACTATTGCCCGCGATCGACAAATCTTGACCAGCTTTGCCGACAACCTGTTTGCTGCGCTGGCGGATATCGCTACCCAACTGACCGTAAACCATCCATCGCTATGCAAAACCTACAGCTTCTTCGAGCTGGCAGCACGGGTCTGGAGAGAGGCAGAAGGACAAGATCATGAGCAAAAAGTCCGCTGGACGGTAAATTATCTCGACCGCCTTAGCCGTTGGCTTGGCGGGCAAGGAATAACAAATTTGCTTGATCCTTTATCTCCAGCAGAGCAACTTCTCAAAACCTATAAAGCTGCCCAATCTCGAGTTCCGAAGAGGGTCTTTCTAGCGCGCTGGTACCCAGCGCCGGACGCTCCGAATGACGCCCACAACAAAGCCACGTTACGCCTACAACAACTTCGGCAGACTCTGAGCAATCTCCAACAGCAACATGGAGTCACCTTAGAATTGGTCGACATGGGCACCGAGGAGGGTGGGTCTTTTCCGATTCATAACCGAATGTACGAAGCCATTTCTTCGTCCGACATAATAATTTGCGACCTAACCGGCCATCGCCCCAACGTTTATATTGAAGCCGGCTACGCACTAAAGCATCACGAAGAAAATCGGCTTATTTTCTTATTCGAGCCGACTACCGCTCAAGACCAAGTGCCATTTGATTTAAACACTTTCAAATATGTAGCCATTACTCAGGCTGCGGAAATTCCAAACAAAATCCTCCCCGAATTGAAGGCCATCCTAAAGGCCTCTGGCGCTCACATTATGGAAGAAGGCGCATGAGTGATATTCAGCTGTTCCGTCTGAATGGACAACAAGACGCGATTGAGCTTCCCGGCCGCTCCGTTGCAGTAGAAAAGCAGCTACAAAGCTTGATAGAAACACAGATGGAGTGCTTCTTGGGGGTGCGTTTTCTCGCCAGCGAATACGCCACGGGCAAAACCCATAAGGGTCGAATCGACTCCCTTGGCCTAGACGAAAATGGCTGTCCAGTAATCGTTGAGTACAAGCGACACAGCAACGAGAACGTGATCAATCAGGGGTTATTCTACTTGGACTGGTTACTTGATCATCAGGCCGAGTTTCGCTGGCTGGTAATGGAAAAGCTCGGGAAGGATGCTGCCGATCAGATCGAATGGAGTGGCACTCGCTTGCTATGCATTGCCGCCGACTTCACGCGTTACGACCAACATGCAGTGCAACTGATCCAGCGCAATATCGAGTTGATCCGCTACAAGATGTTTGGTGATGATTTGTTACTCTTGGAGCTAGTCAATAGTGTGAGCGTGACAGACGCCTCAACTACATCTAAAGCAGCTGCTATCGAGCCAGGCAAGTCAGTGCCAGTGGGCAAGGATAAGACTTGGCAGGAGCAGCTGTCCCAGGCTACGCCAGAGATTGTCACTCTGTTCGATACGACCAAAAGCTACCTGCACTCCATTGGGGATGATGTGCAGGAAAAACATCTGAAGCTCTATGTGGCGTTTCGCCGCCTAAAAAACTTTGCCAGCCTAGTACCCCAACCCAAGCGCCTGCTGCTGATGCTCAAGCTCAATCCAGATTCTGTCGAGTTGGTCGAAGGTTTCAGCCGTGATGTACGCGCTATCGGCCACTGGGGGACGGGCGACCTGGAGCTGAGCTTACGCAGCCAAGCCGACCTGGAGCGCGCCAAGCACCTGATCGAACGTAGCTATCAGGAGAACTAAACTCTGACGACGATCCGGCAAAGCTACAGTGGTAGCCGGCCCAGTAAGGGGCCAGGTACAAAAAACAGTACACTGGCGGTACAGTGCCCAGCTTTTACAAATTTCGCCAAACTACGCTTAAACCGCTCTACGACGATGCTTTCAGCTAACTTTACCTACGATAAGCTACGTACGATTTCACTGGGCTTGCAGCGTTTCTAGGCAACTCATAATCCTTTGGTCCACGGTTCGAGTCCGTGTGGGCCCACCAAACAAAAAGCCGCGCAGTGCGCGGCTTTTGCGTTTCCGAGATGGCGAATTCCCAGGCACCACACGAGCAGAGCCCCTTCGCCAACTTCAGCCGGGTCAGCACAAGCAGCGCAGGCACCCCGCGTAACATCGGCCCTTACCTGATCAAGGGAAACTCACCATGAGCGAAAATCCGGTGGCTCGATCCCGTGAACTACGCATACCGCTCAAGCTATGCGCGCTCCTAGCAGGAGCTCTGATGCTGTCCGGCTGCGAGGCCATCATGCTGGGCAACGTACTGGTCGGCTGCTCAAGCAGGACACCGCCGGAACTCATGCCCAAAGAGCTGCCAGCAGCAAAAGTGGGGGCGCCTTACATTGCCCGCATCGAAGTGAGAGGGGCTGATACCGCCGTCAGCAAGTTGCTGGTAGCGCCGGCTCATCCATTACCCGATGGCCTGGCGCTGAACCACCAGGCACGAGAGCCACTTGGCGTCATTCAGGGCACGCCCACCCGAGCCGGAACCTACGAGGTGCTGATTTACGGCAATACCTTCGGCACCCAATGCACCGGGCAGGACATGGAGCAGCTCTACAGGCTCGAAGTGAACTGACCGACGCACCGTAGGGACAGAGAACAGCCACCTGCACTGGCATGTGAGCCCACACAACACAAAGCCGCGCACTGCGCGGCTTTTGCGTTTCTGGCCCCAGGCCACCCCCAACCAAAGGAGCCCCCGGCCGGTACGCAATCCCATAGTGCCAGCACGGCCTTTTTCGCTACTATCCGGCCACTCACGACTCATGAGTGACGGAAATGGACTTCACACCGCTCATCACCCAGGTCTGGACTACCTTCGCCTGGTTCATCCCGCTGATGATCCTCATCGGCCTGCTCAAATCCCCACTCGGCAAAGGCTATGTCGGCGAACTCCTCGTCCGGCTCTTCGCCCACTGGCAACTGGACAGACAGACCTACCGCCGCCTGCACAACGTCACCCTCGCCACCCCCGACGGCACCACCCAGATCGACCACGTCTTCCTCTCCCGCTACGGCATCTTCGTGCTGGAGACCAAGAACATGAGCGGCTGGATCTTCGGCAGCGAACAGCAGGCCCAGTGGACGCAGAAGCTCTACAAGCACAGCTACAAATTCCAGAACCCGCTGCGGCAGAACTACAAACACCTCAAGGCCCTGGAAGCCACCCTCGGCATCGCCCCCGAGCACCTGCACTCCGTCATCACCTTCGTCGGCGGCAGCACCTTCAAAACCGCCATGCCCGCCAACGTCACCGAGGGCATCGGCTTTATTCGCTACATCAAATCCTTCCAGCAGCCGGTCTTCAGCGACGCCCAGGTCGCCACCCTGGTCCGCACCCTGCAAACCGGTCGCCGCGCGCCCACCCTCGCCACCCACCGCGAACATGTGCAGAACCTCCAGCGCCGCAATGACCCGACCGCCGAGCGGCAATGCCCCAAGTGCGGCAATGCGCTGGTGATTCGAACGGTGAGGTCGGGGCCGAAGGCGGGGCAGAGGTTTTGGGGGTGTTCGGGGTTTCCGAAGTGCAGGTCGATACAAAAATAGTCACGTACATTTCAATGCTAGAATTGGCAAAATATTTATTTTTACAATCTATTTAGAAAACCTCAGCACCGCAGTCACTGGTGAAAAAATGCGAAATGCGAAATTAGTCTCCTTGGAAGTTAAGAATTTCAAATCTTTTAAAAGCTCTGAAAAAATCGAGATCTCTCCGCTCACTATAATTATTGGCAGAAACAACTCTGGGAAAAGCTCACTAATCCAAAGCCTTCTTCTTCTAAAGCAAACACTTGCAGACCCTCGCCCAGATGTAATGCTAAAACTAGAGGGCGTAGTTGATGCATTTAACCTCAGGGAAATTACTTATGGCTGGCCAGACACAGGCGATTTTGTAGCCGGCCCTGAAATAACTATAGGCTGGGAATGTATCGTTTCTAAGAGCCATGGACTCGCTGGAAGTCCAGACTTAGAAAACTTAGCCAAGCACTCCGACGTTAAATGGCTAAAATCCAAAAACGATGAGAAAAACATTCTCACAACAATAAGAATTCGCACAGCAGAGATTGCAGGCAGCGCCGAAATCATTGAAATACTACTAACCTCGCACAGCAACGAACATGATACATCTCTTGGGTTAGAGGCAAAAAACGGCGAATGGCACTGTACTTGGAATGGAAAAAAGACCAAAAACATCGACATTGAACTGGACAATTTCATACCAATACTAAACATTAACCGGAGCAAAGTTGGACCAAGATCAGCCGAAAGGGCATACCACAACGCCTATCTAGTTATATTTGCCCAACCACTCAACGCATTAAAGTCAATTCTTACGCAATTCCATTATCTTGGCTCCTCTCGCCTTCCCGCACCCAGCCTATTTAAACCCGCAACTTCGGACCCTAATGAAATAGGAGCCAGCGGGGAGCATGCAGCACAACTTTTGCACAGAAAAAGAAAAGACATCGTTCACTACCTACCCATAGAAACGCTGACAAACCAGGACATCTCAGAGCACATGATAATAGCCGCCCCACTAGAGGAAGCGGTCAACTCAACCATGAAAGCACTTTCAATAAGCGCACCACTACAAATTAAAGACATAGAAAAAGTAGGCTTTCAAATCATGTTCGGACGCGCAAGCCTAGGCCATGTCGGCAGAGGCCTTGGGCAACTTTTACCACTAGTAGAGCTTGGACTGTTTGCCGACCCTATGAAATTTAAAGGGGAAGAAGGCCAATTCAAGCTTAATGAATATATAGATCTATGCCCTGCACATGGGCACATTGCTCTAGAAGAGCCTGAAGCACACCTACACCCCAAAGTAGCCAGTCGCTTAGCACACTGGCTTATTAGTTTGGCCCAGTCTAACCGCAGAATAATTGTGGAAACACATAGCGATCATCTAGTTCGCAAGCTACGAGGCCTAGCAGCTAGAGCGGGAAAATCCAGCTCACTTGAATCATGGTTGCTTGAGAACGTTATTATACATTCCGTTGAACAAGCTGATGATGGAACCTCTTCAATTAGCTCAAGCAAACTAACCTCCGATGGAGGAATGTCCGAAAATTGGCCAAGCGATTTTATGGACGAAGCGAGCGAGGAAGAGAGCGCTATCTATTTTGCAAAAATTGAAAAGAAAAACAAAAAAAATCAAAACAATAAGAATGAAAAAAATGAGCTTTTCCTCTCGGGAGAAGAGCCTGAGACGAATATTGAGCCATGATAATTGCAATTTTAGATCCGGCACTTTTTGACGAAAGACCAGAAGATCAAATCATTCCAGATCTAGAGGAAGTCATTAAGATTTGCAGATTAGAAAATGTCGTTCTTATTGAGCTAGAAGAATACTGGAATGAATTATCCAGCGAACTTATAGCCAGTTGCTACCATAGATTATCTCCACAAGGAAAAAGAACCATACAGGAAATTCAAAAACTCACACAACCAGACAACGTGCTCCCCCGACTTATTCCACAAAATGGCCAAGTTTGGAAGAACGGCTTTGAAGATATGTTCGGACTACTGGATAGTTCTCCCTGGCCAACACGAATGGCTAATGCAGTCATTAGAGCCGCCCAGTCAGAAAATCAGATATTCCTTATAACTCGACTAAAAGAGAATAGAAACCTAGTAACGCACAGAGCACAACACAGCACATTAAGTGAAATAAAACGCTGGATCCTACATGTGCAACTACCAAGAATTGGCCACATCCAGATCCCATGCCTCTACCATATTAGAAACGTTAGTATCCGATGGACTTGCAGGTATGATTGGAGATTACCAGCCAAAGAAGACAGTCATGGTAGGTATCCATTCGCCCCGCAACAGCCTTGGTGGAAGAACGCAACACAAGCTTTTAGGGTTTCAAACTCAAAACACTGCTGGGTTGACCACCTAGATAACTATTGGGCCCGACCAAATATAACTAACGGCTCTGGCTACCACTGGGACGTCTATATTACCAACCAAAAAATCGCTGAGAGAATTGGCTTAAATCAAATAAACATTGTTGAACATGGAAACATAGGCCCCGAAGGAGAGCCCGGCGAAATTCATCACACCCCCGGAGATAAACGCCCACACTTAAAAGATCGGGGCTGGCCGTGATACGGCCAAAGCGGAATTAAGTAACTATCACAATTAAAAACAGTCGAAATTCAGCCACCAAACCAAACCTTAAAACTAATAATTTTTTATCTCCCAATTGAAATCACCAATTTTCTTGCGTTTTAACTTCGACAAAAATTAAAGGCACCTCAGACAATTCCTACCCACCCTCGCCATTGCCGTCCTACAAGGGCGCTCTGTAGCGTCTCCCACCGTCATGCCTCGGCATGACCGGGAGTGGAATCCCGAACTCGCAGAAGCACTACCAATGCCATAGCAGGATTAGCGAAGGGACTCAGCCTTCAATAACCCTGGCCGTCTATGGCGGACCGTGCGAGGGGGGCGAAAGCCCACCGGGCGTTCTGCGAACCGGTATTCCACACCTCGCACGGTCCGCCACCCTCATGCAGTCAGGAACCGGTGGCGGGCTCCCCCTACAAGGAAGGAGTCTCACCATGTCCTACGAGTGCTACATCCCCACGGTTTTCCACCGCCATCACCGCGCATTGCGTGCCCTGTTGATCGACGACCAGGTCTGGTTCGTCGCCCAGGACCTCGGCCCCCTCACCAACCACCGCTTCGACGAACGCCTGTCGCGCAAGCTGGACCCGGACCAATGGCGCCACGCCCGCGTGGAGTACGTACAGGGCGGGGAGCAGGAAGTGCTGCTGATCAACGAAAGCGCGGTGTTCGAGTTGCTCAAGGTCAACTTCTACCACCCCGAACACCGCGCCCTGCGCCAATGGCTGACCCAGGACGTGGTGCCCGCGCTACGCTCCGCCGCCACGCCGCAACTGCCCCGCCAGCGCCGGGTGACCTGGCAGGGACGCGAGTTCAGCCTGATGGAATGGCAGGGCCGCCAGTGGGTGCGGGTGCGCGACGTGGCCGACCTGTTCGAAGGCCGCGAATTCGCCACGCGGCACTAACCCACCGTTTCAACGCCGCAGCGGCAACGCAGTTGTCCAACCGCCTGCTAGACCGGCACCGGGGGCCCACAGCGCCCCCGGTGCCTCAGCGCTTGGCGATGATGTACACCGCATGGGCGCTGCCGTAGCGAGCCTGAGCCTCGTTGTAACTCATCTCGCCTTTCTCGACCTGACCGACCACGGCCAGCTTGAAAACCTGCGTGTAATCACGCTGACTGCGACGGATACCTTCTGCCATCGGGGCTCTCCTGAAACAAGGGCGAAGGTGCAACCCTTACTCAGGACGGGCCATTCCTTTGGTCAGGCGGCAGGCAGGCAGTGCCAGCAGCACCTAGTATCAAGGCACTTCCTGCATTTCAGGAGCGTCCATGCTCAAGCTGATGGCTGCACTGTGGCTAACTCTAGGTGTGGTGCACTGTGCCGTTGCCGAGCAGACCCTGCGAATCCTCACCTGGGAGGGTTATGTCAGCGCTAAAGACCTGGTGGCTATCAACCATGCTCTGGCCGAACAGGGGCTGCCGGTGAAGGCAGAGGTCATCACCCCCTACGCCGAAGGCCCTGAACAGATGTTCATGCTGCTGCGCAGCGGCAGAGCCGACCTGAGTTTCCTGACCCTCAACTATCTGAAGATGCAGCAAGGCCGGATGACGGGTTTGCTGCAGGCCATTGATCCCACGCGCCTTAAACGTTTCAAGCAGCTATTGCCACAACTGGCCCGCCTGGGCATGGGGATGGACGGCGACCGCCTGCTCTATGTGCCCTTCGGTGGAGGGACTTACGGCATCTGGGCAAACATGCAAAAACTGAACAAGGACGAGTTGCCACGGCACCTGGGCGATCTGTTGCAGCCGCGCTGGAAAGGCAAGCTATCGCTCACCAGCGGCCAGGTGCAGCCTAATGTCGCCTTGGCGTTTCTCGCTCTTGGTGACCCCCCCTTTCTCCTGCACGACCTGATGCGCAGCGGCAAACGCAAAGACGCCAAGCGGCTCGCTGCAGAGGGCAGCCCCGCGCAGGATTTCCTTAATCGCCTGTACGGCCAGGTCGACGAATTCTGGGTAAGCGCACCACAGTTTCGCGACAAGCAACTGCTAGTGGCCAGCTACGGCCCAGAGATAGCCGCTCGGCGCGCACGTGGCGAGAACTGGCAGCGGGTAGAGTTTGCCGAAGGTGATACCGCCTGGCTGGACACAATGAACATTGTCAAAGGAGTGAGTGGCGAAAAGCTGCAATCCGCCTACCTGGTGATTGACTACTTTCTCTCCGAGGAAGTGCAGCGCCGCGTGGTACGGGAGCTGAACATGGTCGCGGTAGTCTCCACTGTGGATAACCCGATGTTAGCCAACGACCCCAAGCTGTTCAGCACCGAACGTTTCTGGCCAGCCTATGACCGAACCGCCGACAACCTGATGCATAAAATGTCCACGCAGGCCATGCGGGTGCGCTCGCAGGACCCATGACCGTTTCCGAGCTACGCCGTCGCCTCCATCCACAACTCGCCAGCCAGCGCCGGTGACCTGGCAGGGGCGCGACGTCGCCGACCGGTCCGAAGGCCGCGAATTCGCCAAGCGGCAACGCAGCCCGTTCAACCACCGACAGGGCCGGAGCCGGGGGCGCAGGGTGCCCTGGTGCCTCAGCGCTTGGCGATGATGTACACCGCGTGGACGATGCCGGGGATGTAGCCCAGCAGGGTGAGCAGGATGTTCAGCCAGAAGGCGCCGCCAAAGCCCACCTGGAGGAAGACGCCCAGCGGCGGCAGGAGGATGGCGATGAGGATGCGGATCAGGTCCATGACGACTCCGTGCAAGACAGTGGGTACCTGCAGTCGACCGCCGCTGCGCCAGCGGAGTTCAGGCTTTCTTGCCGGGCCGGCGACGCGGCTTCCATAATCGCCGGCGTTTCCCTTCCGGAGCCGTGCCCATGGCGATCTCCCGCGACGACCTCGACCCCCACGGCCTGATCATCGGCGTCTCCCCCGAGCGTTTCCGCGAAGTGGCGATGCCGCTGCTGTTCGACCACCTCGACGCCCAGTGCGAGGGCACCATCGCAGTGAACCGCCAGGCGCGCATCGTCTGGATCAACGACAAGTACGCCCGGAAGCTCGGCATCGCCGACCCGCGCGCGGTGCTCGGCCGCGAGGTGGAGGACGTACTGCCCGCCAGCCGCCTGCGCGAAGTGGTGCAGAGCGGCGCGCCGAGCATGCTCGACCTGATGGCCTTCGGCGACGAGCACTTCGTGGTCACCCGCATCCCCCTGCGCGACGCCGACGGCACCCTGGTGGGCGCCCTGGGCTTCGTGCTGTTCGACCGCGCCCGCCACCTGCAGCCGGTCATGGCCAAGTACACCCAGTTGCAGAACCAGCTCGCCGCCGCCCAGCGCGAGCTGGCCCGCGCCCGCCGTGCGCGCTACACCATCGCCGGATTCATCGGCACCAGCGCCGCCGCCAGCGAAGTGAAGCGCCAGGCCCGCCGCGCCGCCCAACTGGACGCCACCGTGCTGCTGCGCGGCGAGACCGGCACCGGCAAGGAGCTGCTCGCCCAGGGCATCCACAACCTGTCGCTGCGGGCCAGCGGCCCCTTCGTGGCGGTGAACGTCGCGGCGATCCCGGAATCCCTGGTGGAGGCCGAGCTGTTCGGCACCGCGCCGGGTGCCTACACCGGCGCCGAGCGCCGCGCGCGGGCCGGCAAGTTCGAACTGGCCGACGGCGGCACCCTGTTCCTCGACGAGATCGGCGACCTGCCCCTGCCGCTCCAGGCCAAGCTGCTGCGCGTGCTGCAGGAGCAGGAGGTGGAGCCGCTGGGCTCCAACCAGGTAAAGGCGCTGAACGTGCGGGTGATCGCCGCCACCCATGTGGACCTGGAGGCCAAGGTAGCCGCCGGCGAATTCCGCGAAGACCTCTACTACCGCCTCAACGTCCTCGCCCTGCGCCTGCCGCCCCTGCGCGAGCGCCGGGAAGACCTGCCGGCGCTGATCGAGCACCTCGCCGACGACATCGCCAGCCGCTCCAGCCAGCCACCGCTGGAGCTGGCCGACGACGCCCTCGCCCTGCTCCGCGCCCAGCCCTGGCCGGGCAACGTGCGCGAGCTGCGCAACCTGCTGGAGCGGGCGCAACTGCTGGGCGATGGCACCCAGCCCCTGCATGGGGCGGAGCTGGCCGAGCTGCTGGTGGACCCGCTGCCGCCCGGTGCCGAGCCTGCACCATCGCCCGAGCCGTCCACACCGAGCGATATCCGCCCCCTGGCGGACAGCCTGGCCGAAGCGGAACGCGCCGCCATCCTCACCGCCCTCGCCGCCTGCGACGGCAACCGCACCCGCGCCGCCGAACGCCTCGGCATCGCCCGCGCCAGCCTCTACAACAAGCTCCAGGCGCACGGCTTGTAGCCGGGCTACGGGCACGTTTCCCCGGGCTGCGGGCCGATACGTCGGTGGATGGAGATGTGGCATCCACCACACGGAACGCCCAGTCCGGCGTAGGGTGGATCGCGCCTCATCGATCCACGCGGTGCGGGGTCGATCACAGGCAGGACGTGCATTCACCTACGGCCAAGGTGTTTGGGGGCGGGCGCGGTGGTGCCCCGGGCTGAAGCCCGGGCTACGGGTCGGTACGTCGGTGGATGGAGAAGCGGCAT
>NZ_LYSP01000067.1:0-19260 GCF_001728945.1 Pseudomonas sp. ENNP23 | reverse complement strand
GAGCGCGAGGACGCTCAGGCGGTGCAGTGGGTTCATGGGCAAGTCCTTGTGCGGTTCAGCGCGGGCTGACGCTCTGGCTGAGTTGGCGTCCTTGGTCGTCGTAGCGGTAGGTGGTGATGCGGTCCGGCTCGGTGACGGTGAGCGGCAGGAACAGCGTCGGGTGCCACGCCGTAAGAACGGTACGGGCCTGGGGCGTGCCGTGGGCTTCGGTGCGGGAGACTTCGAGGCCACGGTCGTTGTAGTCGAAGGTGGTGACGTTGCCCTTGTTGTCGGTGCGGGTCTTCACCAGGCCACGGTCGTCGTAGGTGAAGGTGGCGTTGCTGTTGGGGCAGTTGGCCGAGGGTTCGCCTTCGATGGCGGTGATGCGGCGGATGCCCTGGATGGTCTGGAAGCGGTAGGTGGTGCGCTTGCCGAGGGCGTTGGTGACGGTGGAGGAGCCGTCGGGGTTGTAAGCCACGGTGACCTTCTCCGCACCGCCGGCGTGCTCGCTGGAAATGGCACGGCCCTGGTCGTCGTAGGTCCAGGTGGCGTAGCGGATGCCGCGTTCGTCGGTGATGCCGGTGAGGAAGCGGGGGTACTGGGTGTTCTCGTAGAGGAAGCGTCGCGTAGTCGTGCTGCCATCCAGACTTTTCTTCAGCCCGATCAGCCGCTTGCGGATGTCGTATTCGTACTGCACAGAGGTGCCAGGCGCCTCGAGTGTCAGTGGTTGCTGCCGGGTGTCCTGGGTAAAGCCGAGGCTCTGCCCGGTATCACTGGTAACCGTCACCAAAGCGTCGTTGTAGCTGAGCACGAGGCTGCGGCCTTCACCATCGGCCTGCCTTTTCAGGCGGCCCTGGGCATCGAAGTGGAACTGCTCCTGATTCGCCGAGGCGTAAAACCAACCGTCCGCAGCCGGCGACAACGTGCCGAACTCATCGGAGGACGCCGTGACTGTATTGCCAGAGCGCGCGAACTCCACCTCCCGCCCATCCGCCAGGATCAAACGCAGGCTCGTCGTCCCAATAACCAAACGGGTTGAGTACGTGTGCCGCCAGTAGCCGTCGAAACTGTTGTACCGCCGCTCGAAACGCAGCAGCGGAGCAGTGTTGCTCTGGTAGTCCAACTCAGACTGGTACTTGTTGCCGACAGCCGTATTGATGGGATTGCCGTGGCAGGAATTCGTCGGCGGCATGCCCTTGTTCTTGCTCTGGATAAGCTCCGGGTCGTAGGTGATGGTCATCGTGTCGCTGGCTGAACACCCTCCCACGCGACCACTGACGAACAGGAAATTCTGCCCAGGCCGCAAAGTGACGCCCACTCCGCGCCCCTGGAGGAATGAGACGGCCGCCGTGAAAGACCCCGAATAGTTGAAGAATGGCGAACCGTTGAGCGTTGCTGTCACGGTGCCGTAGTCCCCTTCCTTGGCATCGGCGCCACCGACACCATAGACCGTGATCGCCGGGCTTCTGACCGTGGCGCCTTCACCGGGGGATGTGAAGCTGAGGGTGCAGGCCTGGGAGGCCAAGGGGGCAAGGCCGATAGCAACGGCCAGGCTGAGATAACGCATGCGTCCTTTCTCCTTGCGTGAAGGGTTCTCGTCCGTGGAGCCGCAATGGTAGACCGGGCGCAAGGCTTTAGATTGAGGAAAGGCCCGCACCTCCTGTGCGAGACGTCCGAATGCTAATGACCGTATTCCTCCCCCACCTCGAAATACTCCACAGGCTCCATCCGCACATAGCGCAGCGCGGCGGTGGCCTGGTGCTGGGCGTAGAGGGGCGCGGCGAAGTAGGCGACCAGCAGGGTGCGGCGTCGGCTGCCGAGGCGGTTGAGGCTGCCGGCGTGGATCAGGTCGGCGTCGAAGACGAGGATGTCGCCCGCCGAGCCGCTCAGTTGAATCGCATGGGATTCGTCGTCGAAGTCGACGGGAGGCGCTGCCAGGTCGGGGCGGTGGCTGCCGGGGATGAGGCGGGTGGCGCCGTTGTCGGGGCCGTAGTCGTCGAGGAAGACCAGAGCGTTGACGGTGTCGCCGGGGCGCTCGGCGGAGAAGTCCCGGTGCAGCCGCTGCCTGCCGCCATTGGGCAAGGGTTCGCGCCCTTCCACCTGGGCGAGGAAGAAGCGCTCGCCGATCAACGCGCCCACCACGGCGAGCAGCGCCGGCAGGCGGCACACCGCGCGGACGCCGGGGTCGAGGTCCAACAGCGCGTGCTGCCAATCCAGGCCGCGCGGCACCGGCCACTCGGCGGAGGGTTTCACCCCGGCGTCGAAGGCGCTGCGCAGGCCTTCCAGCCAGTCGGCCGGCACCGCCCCGCGCAGCAGCGCAAAGCCATCCCGGTGAAGCTGTTCGTGGTCGATCATGGCGTGCTCGATGTCCTTATCGGTGGCCGTGGATGAGGATGATCCGGTGCGGCGCATGATCAACCGATCCGCGCCCCACCGGCATTGATCACCGTCAGAAGATGGACCAGCCGATCCGTGCGGAGAGTTCCTCCAACGCCGCCATGCCGGCCACCGAGTTGCCGGATGCGTTCAGCTCCGGCGACCAGACGCACACGGTGAACTGCCCCGGCACCACGGCGACGATGCCACCGCCGACGCCGCTCTTGCCTGGAAGGCCGACGCGGTAGGCGAAGTTGCCGGCCTCGTCGTAGAGCCCGCTGGTGGCCATCAGCGCGTTCACCTGGCGGGTCTGCCGGGCGCTCAGCACAGTTTCGCCGCTGTGCACGTTGACGCCCTCGTTGGCCAGGAAGCTGAAGGCCCGCGCCAGGTCGGCGCAGCTCATGCACAGCGCGCAGTGGTGGAAGTAGCTGCGCAGCACCTCCTCCACGTCGTTGTGGAAGTTGCCGAAGGACTTCATCAGGTAGGCCGCTGCGGCATTGCGCGAGCGGTGTTCGTACTCCGAGCGCGCCACCACCGCATCCGACACCACCTCCGGGTTGCCCGAGAGGCGCCGCACGAAGTCGCGCATGGACAGGCTCGGCGCGGCGAAGCGCGACTGGTTGATGTCGCAGATCACCAGCGCCCCGGCATTGATGAAGGGGTTGCGCGGCACGCCACGTTCGAACTCCAACTGCACCAGCGAGTTGAACGGCTGCCCTGATGGCTCGTGGCCCAGGCGTTCCCAGATGGCCTCGCCGGAGTGCTGGAAGGCCTGCACCAGGCTGAACACCTTGGAAATGCTCTGGATGGAGAACGGCAGATGACCATCACCGGCGGTGTAAAGCTGGCCGTCGTTGCCGTACACGGCAATGCCCAACTGATTGGGGGCGACCCGTGCAAGGGCCGGGATGTAGTCGGCGACCTTGCCGGTGCCGATGAGGGGGCGAATGTGATCGAGGATGTCGTCGAGCAGGGCTTGCATCGTGAGAGGGTCCGAACGAGTAACCAAGCGGGTCAGGAATAGGGCACCTCTAAAAACGTAGGCGAGGCCGTCAGCGCAAGGCAAAAACAGGCGAAAAAGCGCAGTTTACGTGCGGTAAATGAGCATTTTGATCGGACTCGCGCACGAGCCTGTTTTTAACGCCGCGATGACAACGCAGGTAGTTTTTAGAGGCGCCCAATAAGCGCTAGACGACGGATACGCCGCGCACAACACAGCACCGTCGCAAATACCGCGACAGGATCGCAGGTGCCGCCCCTAACCCTCCAGCAGGCGGTAGCCGACGCCGGCCTCGGTGACGATGAAACGCGGCGCGGCCGGGTCGTCGCCGAGCTTCTGCCGCAGATGCCCCACCACCACCCGCAGGTAGTGGGTGTCCTCGACATGGGTGGGGCCCCAGATGTCCTTGAGCAGTTGCTGCTGGGTCACCACACGTCCGAGGTGCCGCGCCAGTTGGGCGAGCACGGCGTACTCCTTGCGGGTCAGGGCCACCTCCTGGCCGTCCAGGGTGACGCGGCGGTAGGCGAAGTCCAGGTGCAGCGGGCCGCTGCTCACGCTGGCCTCCTGGGGTTCACCGCCGCCCTGGCGCAGCAGCACCCGCACCCGGGCGAGGAATTCCTGGATGCCGAAGGGCTTGGTCACGTAGTCGTTGGCCCCGTTGTCCAGCGCCAGCACCTTCTCGCCCTCGCTGGCCCGCACCGAGAGCACCAGCACCGGCACCTGGGACCACTGGCGCAGCTCGGCCAGCACGGCCTGGCCGTCCATGTCCGGCAGGCCGAGGTCCAGCACCACCAGGTCGGGCCGGCCGAGGGCTACCTGGGCCAGGCCCTCGGTGCCGTTGGCGGCTTCGAGCACCTTGTGCCCCTGGGACGCCAGGCTGATGCGCAGGAACTTGCGGATCTGTGCTTCGTCGTCGATGACCAGCACGGTTGATTGGGGGGTCGTCATGGGTGATTCATCACATCGATTGCCAGTCCGGCTCGCATCCTTGTGGGAGCGAATTCATTCACGAAGGACGGCCCCGCCGTCCCTTTCCGCCAGCGCCCCGCCATCACTCTTCCTCCAGCACCGGCTGCGGGTGCAACGGCAGGTGCAGGGTCAGCGTAGTCCCCCGACCATCCAGCCCCTCACCGACGCTGACGCGGCCACCGTGGGCGCCGACCATGCCCTGGCAGATGGCCAGGCCCAGGCCGGTGCCCTGCCCGCCTCGGTCGCCCCGGGCGGCGGTGTAGAACATGTCGAAGATGCGCTCGCGCTCGGCCACCGGGATGCCGGGGCCTTCATCGCTGACCGCCAGGCGCAGTTCGTCGTCGCCCGCCTCCACCGCCACCCGCAGGCGGCCACCCGTGGGCGAGAAGCGCGCGGCGTTCTCCAGCACGTTGACCAGCGCCTGCTCGATGAGTGCTGCATGAACGTAGAGCAGCGGCAGCGCCTCGGGCACCCGCGTCTCCACCTTCAGCGGCGCCAGCACCGGGCGCAGCCGCTGCAGGGCGCTGGCGATGATGTCCACCGGCGCCACCCAGTCGCGGGCCAGCTTGAGGCCGCCGTGACCGAGGCGGGTCATGTCCAGCAGGTTCTGGATGTAACGATCCAGGCGCTCGGCCTCATCGCGGGTGCCCTCCAGCAGCTCGCGGCGGTCCGCCAGGGGGATCGCCTCGCCCAGGGCCAGCAGGCTGTCGATGGAGCCGCGCATGGCCGTCAGCGGCGTGCGCAGGTCATGGGAGACGGACGCCAGCAACGCGCTGCGCAACTGCTCGGTCTCGCCGTGCAGGCGCGCGGCCTCCAGGTCCTCCGCCAACTGGGCGCGGGCCAGGGCCTGGGCCAGCGGCTGGCCGAGGGCGGCCAACAGGCGCCGGCGCTCGGCGGACAGCGGCTGGCCGTCGCGCGGTGCCACGCCAAGCAGGGCCAACGGGCCGTCCTCGCCGCTCAGCGGCAGCCACCACCAGCGCCCGCCCGGCAGCGTGCCGGTGCCCAGGCCGGCGCTCTGCTCGTGCTGCCAGGACCAGTCGGCGGCAGCCCGCTCCTGGTCCGCCAGCAGGCGCTGCACGCCGGCTTCGATCCGCCACAGCCCGTCACGGCCACGGCCCAGCAGGCACACCTCCAGATCGGTCCAGGCCTCGAACTGCTGGGTGGCCGCCTTCATCACCGCCTGGCGATCGGTAGCGGCGGTGAGCTTGCGCGAGAGGTCCAGCAGCGCCGTGGTTTCCGCCTGGGTGCTGCGCAGGGCCTGCACCTGGCGGCGCTGGCGCGAAGCGAGGTTGCCGGTAAGCCCGGCCATCAGCAGAAAGAACAGCAGGGTCAGCACGTCTTCCTGGCGGGCGATGGTCAGGGAGAACACCGGCGGGATGAACAGGACGTCATAGGCCAGGAACGACAACCCGGCGCACACCAGCGCCGGGGCCAGGCTGCTGCGCACCGCCACCAGCAGCACGGCGGCGAGGAACACCAGAGAGATGTTCGGCAGCGCCAGCACCAGGTGCGCCCCCCAGGCGATGCCGCTGGCGGCCAGCACTGCCGCCAGCGCCAGGCCGTAGTCTCCCGCCGGCACGGGATCGCGCCCACTGGGCGCGGGGCGGGTGTCCGGATCGGTGTCGAGCACGCTGATCTCCAGCCCCTGGCCATGGCGCAGCAGACGTTCCGCCACGCCCCGGCCCAGCCAGCGACGGCGCAGGCGCTGGCGGCTGCGGCCCACCAGCAGCAGGCTGGCGCGGCGCTCGCGGGCGTGGGCCAGCAGGGTCGAGGTCACGGCCTCGGCACGCAGCGTCACCACCTCCCCGCCCAGGCGCTCGGCCAGTTGCTGGGCGGCCTGCAGGCGGGCGCGGCTGTCTTCGTTGCGGGTGCGGCCGGTGTCCACGTGCACCAGGCTCCAGGGCAGGTGACGGCGCTCGGCCACCCGGCAGGCATGGCGTACCAGGCGCTCGGCCTGATCGTCGCCGTCCACCCCCACCAGCAGGCGGCCGCGCACCGGCGGTGCCTCCTGGCCCTGCAGGCGGTAGCGCCGCGCCAGGTCGGCGTCCACCCGCGCAGCGGCGGTCTGCATGGCCAGCTCGCGCAGGGCGGTGAGGTTGGTCTGGGAGAAGAAGGCGTCGATGGCCGCGCGGGCCTGTTCCGGCACGTAGACCTTGCCTTCGCGCAGGCGCTCCAGCAGCTCGCGGGGCGGCAGGTCGATGAGGAGGATCTCGTCCGCCTCCTGCAGCACCCAGTCCGGCACCGTCTCGCGCACCTGCACGCCGGTGATGTCGAACACCTGGTCGTTGAGGGCCTCCAGGTGCTGCACGTTGACCGTGGTGTACACGTCGATGCCGGCGGCCAGCAGCTCCTGCACATCCTGCCAGCGCTTGGCGTGGCGGCTGCCGGGGGCGTTGCTGTGGGCCAGCTCGTCCACCAGGGCCAGGCGTGGCGGGTGGGCCAGCAGGCCGTCCAGGTCCATCTCGGTCAGCGGCACGCCCCGGTACTCCAGGCGTCGCTGGGGTTGTTGCGGCAGGCCGGCGAGCATCGCCTCGGTCTCGCTGCGGCCGTGGGTCTCCACCACGCCCACGCGCAGGTCGACGCCCTGGCGCCGTTGCGCCTGGGCGGCCTGGAGCATGGCGTAGGTCTTGCCCACGCCGGGCGCGGCACCGAGGAAGACTTTCAGGCGGCCACGCCCTTCAGGGGGCAGTTCGGCCAACAGCGCGTCCGCGCGGCCGGCATCACTCATTCGGGCATCTCGTTCAGTCTCAGGTTGAGGGCCAGCACATTGACCACCGGCTCACCGATGGCCGGCCGTTCGGTGTAGCGCTCCACCAGGCGCTCCAACTGCTCGGGCTGCAGGTGGCGGGCGGCGGCGATGCGCGGGATCTGGTAGCGCGCGGCGGCCGGCGGCAGGTGCGGGTCGAGGCCGCTGCCGGAGGTGGTCACCAGGGCCATCGGCACCGGGCCCTGGGCGTCGGCCAGCAGGCGGTTGGCGTCCTTGTTGATGCGCTCGGCCAGGGCCGGGTTGCTCGGCGCCAGGTTGCTGGCCCCGCTGGACACGGTGGCGTAGTCGCCGGCGGAGGGGCGCGGCTGGAACCATTGCGGGCCGTCCACGGGTTGGGCCAGCAGGCGGCTGCCGCGCACCTCGCCCTGGGCATCGCGCACCAGGCTGCCGTTGGCCTGCTCGGGGAAGGCCACCTGGGCAATGCCGGTCACGGTGAGGGGGTAGGCGACGCCGGTAATCAGGGTCATCAGGGCCAAGAGGCTCAGGGCGGGTCGAAGTTGCGAAAGCATATTCAGTTCCTCGATGGAAAGCGAAGGCGAACGGGGGCGGGTCCGGCCCCCGGTCCTCCCCTCCCTGGTAGGAGGGGAATGGCGTCAAACCAGGCCGATGACAGTCAGCAGCACGTCGATCACCTTGATACCGACGAAGGGCGCCACCAAACCGCCCAGGCCGTAGATCAGCAGGTTGCGGCGCAGCAGGCTGGCGGCGTCCGCGGCCTGGATGCGCACCCCGCGCAGAGCCAGGGGGATCAGCGCGATGATGATCAGCGCGTTGAACACGATGGCCGAGAGGATGGCGCTCTGCGGGCTGTGCAACTGCATCAGGTTGAGCACGCCCAGCTGCGGGTAGATGCCGGCAAACAGCGCGGGGAGGATGGCGAAGTACTTGGCCACATCGTTGGCCACCGAGAAGGTGGTCAGCGCGCCACGGGTCACCAGCAGCTCCTTGCCCACCTGCACCACGTCCAGCAGCTTGGTCGGGTCGGAGTCCAGGTCCACCAGGTTGGCGGCCTCGCGGGCGGCCTGGGTGCCGTCGTTCATCGCCAGGCCCACATCGGCCTGGGCCAGCGCCGGGGCGTCGTTGGCGCCGTCGCCGCACATGGCCACCAGCTTGCCTTCGCCCTGCTCGAAGCGGATGCGCGCCAGCTTCTTCTCCGGCGTGGCCTCGGCGATCACGTCGTCCACCCCGGCTTCGGCGGCAATGGCGGCGGCGGTCAGCGGGTTGTCGCCGGTCACCATCACGGTGCGGATGCCCATGCGGCGCAGCTCGGCGAAGCGGTCGCGGATGCCGGGCTTGATCACGTCCTTGAGGTGGATGGCACCCAGCAGGCGGCCATCGGCAGCCACCAGCAGCGGCGTGCCGCCGCCCTGGGCGATGCGTTCGACCTCGCGGGCGAGCATCTCCGGCATGCCGTCGCGCTCCATGCCGACCCAGGCCAGCACCGCGTCCACGGCGCCCTTGCGGTAGCTGTGACCGTTCCAGTCGGCGCCGGAGAGGCGCGTCTCGGCGCTGAAGGCGATGGCGGTGACGGCCTCGCGGGCCGGCTCCTCCAGGGTGTTGAGCGCACGCAGGTACTCGACGATAGACTTGCCTTCCGGCGTATCGTCGGCCAGGGAGGCCAGCAGCGCCGCGTCGGCCAGTTCCTTGCCGCTGACACCGGGGGCCTTGACCATCGCGCTGCAGCGGCGGTTGCCGAAGGTGATGGTGCCGGTCTTGTCCAGCAGCAGCACATGCACGTCCCCTGCCGCTTCCACGGCACGGCCGGACTTGGCGATGACGTTCAGGCGCACCAGGCGGTCCATGCCGGCGATGCCGATGGCCGAAAGCAGGCCGCCGATGGTAGTGGGGATGAGCGTCACCAGCAGCGCCACCAGGTACACCAGCGGCAGGTCACCACCGGCGAAGCGGGCGAAGGGCTGCAGGGTGGCCACCACCAGCAGGAAGATCAGCGTCAGGCCGATGAGCAGGATGTCCAGCGCCACTTCGTTCGGCGTCTTCTGCCGGCGCGCACCTTCCACCAGGGCGATCATGCGGTCCAGGGTCGACTCGCCAGGGTTGGCGGTGATCTTCACCAGCAGCCAGTCCGACACCACACGGGTGTTGCCGGTGACGGCCGAGCGGTCGCCGCCGGACTCGCGGATCACCGGAGCGGATTCACCGGTGATGGCGGCCTCGTTGACCGCCGCGATGCCCTGGATGACCTCGCCGTCACCGGGGATCAGCTCACCCGCCTCGACGCGGACGATATCGCCCCGGCGCAGGCTGCTGGCCGGCACCGTCTCGAAGGCACCGGAGGCCGTGCGGCGACGGGCACCGAGGCCCTGGCTGCCGGCCTTGAGGCTGTCGGCGCGGGCCTTGCCACGGCCTTCGGCCAGGGCCTCGGCGAAGTTGGCGAAGAGCACGGTGAACCACAGCCACAGCGCGAGCTGCAGCGCCAGGCCGAGGGACACCGCCGGGTTGGGGATGAAGCAGAGCACGGTGGTCAGCACCGCAGTCAGCTCCACCACAAGCATCACCGGCGAGCGCTTGAGCTGGCGCGGGTCGAGCTTGACGAAGGCCTGCACCAGCGCCGGCTTCCACAGCGCGGCGACGGTGGTGGCGGAGGGTTGCTTGGCGCCGGCCTTGGGCGCCTTCAGAGGGGCGTTCATGTGGTTTCTCCTAGAAGCCCTGGAGCTGCGCGAGGTGTTCGGCGATGGGCCCGAGGGCCAGTGCCGGAAGGAAGGTCAGGCCACCCACCAGCAGGATGGTCAGGGTCAGCAAAGTGACGAACAGCGGGCCATGGGTGGGGAAGCTGTCGGCACCGACCGGCGCGCGCTTCTTCGTCGCCAGGCTGCCGGCGATGGCCAGCACCGGGAGGATGTAGCCGAAGCGTCCGAGCAGCATGGCCAGGCCGATCATCACGTTGTGGAACACCGTGTTGGCGCCCAGCCCGGCGAACGCCGACCCGTTGTTGGCGGTGCCCGAGGTGTAGGCGTAGAGCGCCTGGCTGAAGCCATGGGCGCCAGGGTTGGTGATGGACGCGGCCGGGCCCGGCAGGCTCACCGCCAGGGCGCAGAACACCAGCACGCCCACCGGCATCACCAGCAGGGTGGCCACCAGCAGGCGAACCTCGCGGGCCTCCAGCTTCTTGCCCAGGTATTCGGGGGTGCGGCCGATCATCAGGCCGGCCAGGAACACCGCGATCAGCACGAACAGCAGCATGCCGTAGAGGCCCGCGCCGACCCCGCCGAAGATCACTTCGCCGAGCATCATGTTGAACATCGGCACCATGCCGCCCAGGGCGCTGAAGCTGTCATGCATGGCGTTCACCGAGCCGTTGGACGCAGCCGTGGTGGTCACTGCCCAGAGCGCCGATGCAACCGTGCCGAAGCGGGCTTCCTTGCCTTCCAGTGAACCCACCTGCTCGATGGGCAGCGCAGCCAGTGCCGGGTTGGGGCGGAACTCAGCCCACAGCGTGACACTGAGGCCGACGGCGAACAGCACGAGCATGCAGGCCAGCAGCGCGCGGCTCTGGCGCAGGTCCTTCACGTAGTGGCCGAAGCTGAATACCAGCGCAGCGGGGATCAGGATGATCGACGCCACCTCGAACAGGTTGCTCCAGGCGCTGGGGTTCTCGAACGGGTGGCTGGAGTTCACGCCGAAGAAGCCACCGCCGTTGGTGCCGAGCTGCTTGATGGCGATCTGGCTGGCGGCCGGACCGAGGGGGATGACCTGATCGGTGCCGCCCAGGGTCTTGGCACTGACGTAGTCGGCGAAGGTCTGCGGCACGCCCTGCCACACCAGGAACAGCGCCAGCATCAACGCCAGCGGCAGCAGCGCATAGAGGGTGCCACGGGTCAGGTCGACCCAGAAGTTGCCCAGGTCCCGCGTGCTGCGCCGGGCGATGCCACGGGCCAGGGCCACCAGCACGCACAGGCCCACCGAGGCGCTGACGAAGTTCTGCACCCCCAGGCCGACCATCTGGCTGAAATAGCTCAGGCTCGCCTCACCGCTGTAGGCCTGCCAGTTGGTGTTGGTGATGAAGCTGGCGGCGGTGTTGAACGCCAGGCTCCATTCCAGCCCCGGCAGATGCTGCGGGTTCAGCGGCAACAGGTGCTGCAGGGTGAGGATGGCGAACAGCAGCACCAGCCCGGCGGCGTTGAATGCCAACAGCGACAGGGTGTAGGTCTTCCAGTCGTACTCGCGCTGCGGGTCGACGCCGGCGATGCGGTAGCACAGGCGCTCCACCGGAGCGAACAGCGGGGTCAGGAAGGTGCGCTCACCCTCCATGGCGCGGTAGATGTAGCGCCCGATGAAGGGCGCCGGCACCAGCACCAGGAGGAAGAAGGCCAGGATCAGGCCGTAGTCCTGTACGTCCATGGCGCCCCCTAGCCACGCTCGGCGCGCAGCAGCGCAACCAGCAGGTGGATGAAAAGCCCCGTGGCCATGGCCAGGGACAACCCGTCGAGAATGCTCATGTGTGTCGCTCCGTGATGCGGACGGCGCCGCTTTGGGCGAATTCTCGACAAGGGGGGCGTAAAGGAACGAGCCACGGAAGGGCCTGGCGGCATAAAGATCGCGTAAAGAAGTGGGTCAAGTACCCGTCTGCCGGACTCCCAGCGCCTGGGCAGCACGCCGCGCTGACGCGAAGCGAGGAAGGCTCGGGCGGGGACAGCGCTCTTCAGGAGGGCGAGCCATGCGAGTCGGCAGAGCACGTCGAAAGCGGAACGCTCCAGCGGAAGTCCTGCGCCCCCGACCGTTCACCGCCTACCCCCACCCACGCCCGCTGCCGAGTGCCAAAACGCCCCCGGCATGATCCATCCCGGCAGCGCGGAAACACCCTGCCGAACCACCCGGTTCGGACCCGTCCGAAAATGCCCCGGCTTCTTTTACAGCGGCCCGAGGCCATGCCTACCATCAGCTCGCCGGCAACCAACCCTCCCACTGAACGATCACCAGCCACAGGCTGGCGAGCCCGCGCGCCTTCGGGCGGTGCAGGCTCAGGAGTGCTTTATGCCGAGCTTCAAGATCAACCCCATCTGCCGAGGCATCTGCCTCTGGGCAGCCTCACTGGGCACCCTGGCGGCCCTGCCGATGGCAACGGCCACTGCGGCCGATCCCGTCACCGCCCACCACGCCAGCGCCACGCGGGAAGTCACCCTCACTGGCCAGTTCATCGACCTGCAGGCCCTCAAGCCCGGCACGGCGCGCAGCGGTGTCGCCGCCCTGGGCACCGAGCAGTTGCGCCAGGAGGCAGGGCTGAGCCTGCTGCGCACCAGCGTCGAACCCAGCGAGAGCCAGCCCGGACTCAACGTCTACGTCGGCCAGACCCTGGGATCGGGCCGCAACCTCTCGGGCCCCGGTGAGTTCTTCCTCGCGGCGCGGAACGACGGCAGCTTCGTCGCCCTGCTGCCCGAAGCCAACACCATCATCCGGGGCTCGGCAGACGGCGAGCAGGTGCTGACCCGCTTCGACGCCCCGCACGCCTTCCACCCGAGCCAGGTCGACTACGTCGAGCAGGTGATCGAAGAGGTCCCCGGCATCCTTGAGGAGCGCGGCAAGCGCAGCCTGCTGGTGGACCGCAACCAGGCCGGTGAGATCGTGATCGACCTGCTGGCGGGCTTCTCCCAAAAAGCCGCCGACTTCATCGGTGACCACGAGGCCTATGCCCTGGCACAGGTCGCGATGGTCAACCGTGCCCTGAAGCAGTCTCAGGTCGAAGGGGTGCGCCTGCGCCTGGTGGGCACCCAGGTCGTCGCCGGCGATTACCCCATCACCACCGGCACACTCGCCCAGGTATCCACCCTGTTCCGCGACGGCATGCGCCAGTACAGCCCCGACCTGGTGGCCGGCTTTATCATGGGCACCCCGGGCGTTGACACCGCCATTGGCTGGGCCTACGTCCCAGGGCGCTACTCGATCAACTACATCAACTCCCCGGCCACCTTCCGTCACGAGGTGGCCCACAACGCTGGCGGCAGCCACTGCCCGGACGGCAAAAGCCACCGCTTCGGCTACAACAACGGTCGGGTCGGCACCATCCTCTGCGGCAACCACGTCCCCTTCTACTCCAACCCGGACCTGCGCGACGTGCAGGGCATCCCCCTGGGCGATGCCAGAACCGCCAACATGGCCAGGATCTGGCGCGAGAACGCGGCGCGCGTGTCCGCCTACAGCCCGGCGGTGATCCCGCTGGCCGATGAGATCAAGAATGAGGTACTGAAGGAGCGGGTCACCCTGGCCAAGGGCCAGTGGCGCAACTTCGTCATCGACGTACCCAAAGGCGCCCAGCGTCTGCTGATCGCCACCGCCCAGGGCGAGGGCTACGACCGGGGCAACGGCCGCTCGCAGCTGCTGCTGCGCCGGGGCGCTCTGCCCAGCGCCAACCAATTCGACGCCCGCTCGGCGGAAAGCGTCCAGCCCTTCCTGGCACTGGACAACCCGGCCCCGGGCCGCTGGCACCTGGCCATCCGCGCGGAAGCCAACAAACCGGTGGGCGACCTCTATCTGGACGGCGCGCTCTACGCCGCCACCCAGGACACCGCCCAGGCGCGCTACCTGAAGCTGGTGGCCGAGTCCTCCATCGATGGCAAGGAGCGCGCCAGCGCCGCCGAGCTGCACCTGGCGGATGCCCAAGGCCGGCTGCTGCCCCGTGACGGCTGGCGGGTGCACGCCGTCAGCAGTGCCGTCCCTGCCTCTGCAAGCGGCGCGCACGCCATCGACGGCAACACCGGCTCCTACTGGACCACCGTGCCCGGTGACCGCTACCCCCACCACATGGTCATCGACCTGGGTGGCACACAGCGCTTCTCCAGCCTCAACTACCTGCCCCAGCAGGTGCGCGACATGGAGGGCAACATCAAGGGCTACCGCATCTACGGCAGCGACAATCCCAACGGCAACTGGACACTGCTCGGCCAGGGCGAATTCAGCGCCAGCAACGAGGCACAGGCCGCCCCGCTGAAACCGGAGGACGGCGGCAAGCCGCCGGTGGTAGTGGTCCAGGGCCCGGCCGTGGCCGAAGCCGGCCAGCAGGTGCAACTGGATGCCTCCGGCTCCAGCGATCCCCAGGGCAGCGCGCTGAGCTACAACTGGTCCGTGGCCCCGGCGCTGGACTTCGACATCGACGGCCCGCGTCTGACCTTCAAGGCACCGGAGCACAGCAGCGACACCCGCTACCGCTTCAGCGTGACGGTCAGCAACGGCAAGCAGACCACCACCCGCGTGCATGAGCTGCTGGTCAAGGCCGCCAGCGGCGCCGGCGCCACCTGCGAAGCCACCTGGCAACCCGGCACCGAGTACCTGCAGGGCCACAAGGCCCAGTGGAAAGGCCGCCTGTACGAAGCCCGCTGGTGGACGCGCAACAACGAGCCCGGCACCCCCGCCTCCACCGGGGCGGACGGCAGCGGCAAGGTCTGGCGTGACCTGGGACCCTGCGAGGCCAACGGTACGCCCGAGCAGCCGCCGGTGATCCTGCCGCCGGTACCCACCATCAGCGGGCCGGCGGATGCCAAGGCCGGTGACCGCGTGCAGCTCAGCGCCGCCGGGTCGACAGACCCGAACGGACTGAACCTCAGCTACCGCTGGAGCTTGAGCCCCGCCCTCGCCTTCCAGAGCGACGGCGCCGGCCTCAGCTTCACCGCACCGCGCCTGGACAAGGACGCCGACTACACCTTCACCCTCACCCTGGGCAACGGCCACCACGAAGTGACCCGCACCCACAAGGTCCGGGTGAAGGCCGAGGCCGGCCAGCAACCAGGTACCTGCGCCAAGCCCTGGAGCACGTCGGGCACCTACGTAGCGGGCAACACGGTCACCCACAAGGGTCGCACCTACACCGCCCGCTGGTGGACCAAGGGCAACGAGCCCGGCAACCCGGCCTTCACTGGTGCCGACAACACCGGCAAGGTCTGGCGTGACGAGGGCGCCTGCCGGTAAAACCCAACCCCGCCAAACGAAAGAGGCCGCCCACCGGGCGGCCTCCTTCTTTACGCAGCAGCGGGTTACTGCTGCAGTTCCTGCTCGGTGAACAGACCGTCGAAGAGCATGGTGGACAGGTAGCGCTCACCCGAGTCGGGGAGGATCACCACCAGCGTCTTGCCCTGCATCTCCGGCTTCTCGGCCAGGCGCACGGCGGCAGCCATCGCCGCCCCGCAGGAGATGCCGCAGAGGATGCCTTCCTCGCGCATCAGGCGCTGGGCCATGGCCTTGGCCTCCTCGTCGCTGACCTGCTCGACGCGGTCGACGATGGACAGGTCCAGGTTCTTCGGCACGAAGCCGGCACCGATGCCCTGGATCTTGTGCGGGCTGGGCTTCACTTCGTCACCGGCCAGGGTCTGGCTGATCACCGGCGAGGTCACCGGCTCCACCGCCACCGAGAGGATCGGCTTGCCGCGCTGCTGCTTGATGTAGCGGGAAATGCCGGTGATGGTGCCGCCGGTGCCGACGCCGGCCACCAGCACGTCGATGGCGCCGTCGGTGTCGTTCCAGATCTCCGGGCCGGTGGTCGTCTCATGGATGGCCGGGTTGGCCGGGTTCTCGAACTGTTGCAGCAGCAGGTACTGCTCGGGGTTGCCGGCGGCGATCTCGGCCGCCTTCTCGATGGCGCCCTTCATGCCCTTGGCCGGCTCGGTGAGCACCAGCTCGGCACCCAGGGCCTTGAGCACCTTGCGCCGCTCCAGGCTCATGGAGGCCGGCATGGTGAGGATCAGCTTGTAACCCCGCGCCGCCGCGACGAAGGCCAGACCGATGCCGGTGTTACCCGAGGTGGGCTCCACCAGGGTCATGCCCGGGCGCAGGCGGCCGCTCTCTTCCGCGTCCCAGATCATGCTGGCGCCGATGCGGCACTTCACCGAATAGGCCGGGTTGCGCCCCTCGATCTTGGCGAGGATGGTCACGCCCTTGGGGCCCAGGCGGTTGATCATCACCAGCGGCGTGTTGCCGATGGCCTTGGAGTTGTCTGCGTAGATGCGGCTCATGAACCGGTCCTCGAAGGTGGCGGGTCGATGGGAGAAAGTGATCCAGCCTATGCCCAGGTGCCTCGGCCGTCCAGCCGAACCGAATGGCGCAACCCGCTCGACAAACTGCTGCCCGTCACCCTCAACGAACTGCGGGTGCTGGATGGCCGCTTCGACTTCCGCCGGGGCCAGGGCGATCTGGTGATCGAAGCCCGCGCCGACAACGCCCGGCTCAGCGGCTGCATCGAGCCACTGCTGCACGATGTGGACGTGTTCGATTGGCGCCAGGACGTGGAGAACGAGGACAAGGGCGTGCTCCGCGCCCTCTGGGAAGCCCTCGTCAGCGGCGGCGAGACCCTGCTGAAGAACCAGCGCCGCGACCAGTTCGCCACCCGCGTGGAGCTCAGCGGCAACGTGCACCAGCAGGACGTCAGCGCCTTCCAGGCGTTCATCGCCATCCTGCGCAACGCCTTCGTCGAAGCCTTCACCCCGCGCTTCGAACGTGCCCCGTCCGAGCGCGATGACGCCGCACGACCCACCGGAGGACAGGGCGCCGCCGCCACGACGAACTAGGCTTCAAGAGCGTGACCGCCCATTCAGTGACTGAATGCCCCGTCTGCGTTCACAGTGCGCCGGGGCTCACGCTATAGTCGGCGCCTCCACCTGATACCGCGCGCCCGGCACTGCCGGTCGTTACCGTTCGAGGATTACCTGATGAAGTTCGAAGGCACCCAGTCCTACGTCGCCACTGACGACCTCAAGCTCGCCGTCAACGCAGCGATCACCCTGCAACGCCCGCTGCTGGTCAAGGGCGAACCGGGCACCGGCAAGACCATGCTCGCCGAGCAGCTGGCCGAAGCCTTCGGCGCCAAGCTGATCACCTGGCACATCAAGTCCACCACCAAGGCGCACCAGGGCCTGTACGAGTACGACGCCGTGAGCCGCCTGCGCGACTCCCAGCTCAACTCCGACAAGGTCCACGACGTCCGCAACTACATCAAGAAAGGCAAGCTCTGGGAGGCCTTCGAGGCCGACGAGCGCGTGATCCTGCTGATCGACGAGATCGACAAGGCCGACATCGAGTTCCCCAACGACCTGCTGCAGGAACTCGACAAGATGGAGTTCTACGTCTACGAGACGAACGAGACCATCAAGGCCAAGCAGCGCCCGATCATCATCATCACCTCCAACAACGAGAAGGAACTGCCGGACGCCTTCCTGCGCCGCTGCTTCTTCCACTACATCGCCTTCCCCGACCGCGAGACGCTGAAGAAGATCGTCGACGTCCACTACCCCAACATCAGCGGCGAGCTGGTGGCCGAGGCGCTGGACGTGTTCTTCGACGTGCGCAAGGTCCCAGGCCTGAAGAAGAAGCCCTCCACCAGCGAACTGGTGGACTGGCTGAAACTGCTGATGGCCGACAACATCGGCGAGGCCGTGCTGCGCGAGCGTGACCCGTCCAAGGCCATCCCGCCGCTGGCCGGCGCCCTGGTGAAGAACGAGCAGGACGTGATGCTGCTCGAACGCCTGGCCTTCATGGCGCGCCGCGCCAGCCGCTGACCTGCCCCCCTCTCCCCGCCCACGGGAGAGGGTTCAACCGCCCACCGAGGAGGCCCCCGCCATGCATAACGGCAGTTGCCTGTGCGGCGCGGTGAAGTACCAGATCGACGCGCCCATCGAATCCGCCACCCATTGCCATTGCGGCCAGTGCCGCAAGGGCCACAGCGCGGCCTTCGCCAGCTACGGCAACGTGCGGCGCGAGCACTTCCGCTTCACCGCAGGGCAGGACCAGGTGGCCGCGTTCCACTCCTCCCCCCACGTGACCCGGACCTTCTGCCGCCAGTGCGGCAGCAACCTGCAATGGTTCGCCGACCACCCGCACCCCAAGTGGGTCTCGGTGGCCCTGGGCACCCTGGACTCGCCCCTGGGTGAAGTCCCGCAGAAGCACATCTACACAGAATCCAAGGCCGACTGGTACGCCATCGCCGACGGCCTGCCCCAGGAATCCCATTCCTGAGGCCCCACCGCTAGCAAGAGGGTGCAGCCATGCTGCTCAACCTGTTCAACGAAATGCGCGCCGCCAAGGTGCCGGTCTCGGTCCGCGAACTGCTGGACCTGATCAACGCGCTCAAGCACAACGTCGTCTTCGCCGACATGGACGAGTTCTACTACCTCGCCCGCACCGTGCTGGTGAAGGACGAACGCCACTTCGACAAGTTCGACCGCGCCTTCTCCGCCTACTTCAAGGGCCTGGAGAACCTCAACGAGCACATCGAGGCGCTGATCCCAGAAGAGTGGCTGCGCAAGGAATTCGAGCGCCTGCTCACCAACGAAGAGCGCGCGCAGATCCAGTCCCTCGGCGGGCTCGACAAGCTCATCGAAGAATTCAAGAAGCGCCTGGAAGAACAGAAGGAACGCCACGCCGGCGGCAACAAGTGGATCGGCACCGGCGGCACCAGCCCCTTCGGCTCCGGCGGCTTCAACCCCGAGGGCATCCGCGTCGGCGACGCCGGCAAGCGCCAGGGCAAGGCCGCCAAGGTCTGGGACCAGCGCGAGTACAAGAACCTCGACGACCAGGTGGAACTGGGCACCCGCAACATCAAGGTCGCCCTGCGCCGCCTTCGCAAGTTCGCCCGCGAAGGCGCAGCGGAAGAGCTGGACCTGGACGGCACCATCGACCACACCGCCCGCGATGCCGGCCTGCTCAACATCCAGATGCGCCCCGAACGGCGCAACACCGTGAAGCTCCTGCTGCTGCTGGACATCGGCGGCTCCATGGACGCCCACGTGAAGGTCTGCGAAGAGCTGTTCTCCGCCTGCAAGACCGAGTTCAAGCACCTGGAGTACTTCTACTTCCACAACTTCGTCTACGAGTCGGTGTGGAAGAACAACCTGCGCCGCACCTCCGAACGCACCTCCACCCAGGACCTGCTGCACAAGTACGGCGCCGACTACAAGGTGGTGTTCGTCGGCGACGCCGCCATGGCCCCCTACGAGATCACCCAAGCCGGCGGCAGCGTCGAGCACTGGAACGAAGAGCCGGGCTACGTGTGGATGAAGCGCTTCATGGAGAAGTACAAGAAGCTCATCTGGATCAACCCCTATCCCAAGGACACCTGGAACTACACCGCCTCCACCGGGCTGGTGCGGGAGCTGATCAACGACCAGATGTTCCCCCTCACCCTGCAGGGGCTGGAGGAAGGGATGCGGTTTCTCTCCAAGTGAAAAAGAAT
>NZ_LYSP01000066.1:0-20453 GCF_001728945.1 Pseudomonas sp. ENNP23 | reverse complement strand
CCGAGTTCGCCGTATTCGTCCTGGGCGCGCTTGCTCTCGCGGTCGCGCTTGAGCAGGCCGGTGCCGCTGCGGTCCGGGCTGGAATCGAGCTTGACCCCCAGCAGGCCGATGGCGTCGACGCCGACGCCGATGGTGCCTTCGGTAAACCCGGACTCGTAGCGCAGCAGGAACCCCTGGGCCCACTCCTCGGCCTTTTTCTGCGAGGCACCCGGCTGGCGGAAGTCACGGTTGAAGTAGTAGTTGCGCAGCTCGACGCTCGCCTTGCTGTCTTCGATGAAACCGCCTGCGACGGCCTGTTGGGCCAGCAGGCCACCTGCGATGGCCAGGGCCAGGGAAGATTTGTTCATGCAATGCTCCAATGGTGCGTGTTTCTAAGTGTTCTGATGGGGGAAGCGCGCATCGCCAAGCAATGAAAAACGCTGCCACATGACCCGCAGGTCAGACCCCGTAGCCCCTTGCCAGCGGGCCTGCCTGAGGTGGCGGTCAATCTAGGACAAGGGGTTTAATTCTTAAAAAGAATCAATATTCATTTTGTTGTAACAAAATCGAATAAATAGACCGGTAGCCTCCCTCTGGCGGGGAGCTGCCCCTGGGCGAGGCGGCTTCAGTTACTCGAAAGGGCGCGCAAATTACCGACTTTGGTCGCCTGGCGCCATCCCCAATAACGCAGCAGCGGACGGAATTCGCAGTCCCGCGCCTCTCCGGGCCTGCAAAGGCGTTGGCACCCGCACGGCCGCTCATAAAAAAATAACCAAAGGGTATTTATTTAGCCGTTTTTAGATCATTTGGATTTATCCTCACCGGACCACCGGACTCCCAGCCCCCCTATTCCAGTCCCGTGGCCCGGCCTCGCGCCGGCCAGCCGCCCGTGAGGAGCACCACCATGAATCGTTCCCCCTTCGCCCGCCGCCTGCTGGCGGCCCTGACCGTCGGCGGTCTGACCCTGAGCGCCCACGCTGCCCTCGTCGGCGACAAGCCGTTCTGAACGGTCCCCTGCCGCTCCGATACGGAGCGGGGCGAGCCGCTTGTCCACCGATCTTCGGACGGGTCCGAATGGCCTTCTGCCAGCCTTTGGCCAAGGCGCAACACAGTTCCTGAAACCGGTGTGAACGTCGTTGCAAAGCTGGTCGTTGACCCCTTCTGCCAAAGGAACTGTCGCTATGCTGGGGCCCCTAAAGCAGTGTGTTCCACCACCGTCAGGGCCCATCAGCCATGAGTGCAGCCATCTACATCGTTCCTGAGAAACCTGTCGCCGGGCTCGATGACTTCGTCAACGGCAGTACCGTCGTCCAGGTGGACGAAGTCGAGGTCGACGACCTCTGCAAACGGCTCAAGGTGAAGTCGCTGTGGGACTTCGTCAGCCAGGACCCGAACGAGTTCGCCGACCTGCTCGACGGCCTCGAACTGGACGACCAGCTCGCCTGCGAGCAGTGGTTCAGCCCCGAGGACGGGCTGCGCACCGTGCGTGCCCTGCAGGGGCACCTGGTGAGCCAGCCGCGTTCGCTGTCCAACGCCGATGCCTTCCTCGAAGACCTGCAGGACTACGAGTGGGTGCTCAGCGCCCTCGCCGAGCAGGACGTGCGCTGGCATTTCGCCGTCGCCGTCTGAGCCCTCCCCCGGGCCCTGGGCCGGTCAGAGCCGGTCCAGGGCCTGCACGAAGTCGCCGATGATGTCGGCGGCGTCCTCGATCCCCACCGACACGCGGATGGTCCCCTCGTGGATGTCCAGCTCCGCCAGGGCCTCGGCCGACAGCGCGCGGTGGCTGGTCTTGCCCGGGTGGGTGATGCTGCTGGCCACGCCGGCCAGCGAGGGCGCGAACGCGGTGCGCTGCAGGCCGCGGATCAGGCCGTCCACCTCCGCCAGGCCGCCCTTGAGGGTGAAGCTCAGCATGCCCGAGGCACCCTTGGGGAACAGCCGCTGGGCCAGTGCGAAGTCCGGGTGCGAAGGCAGCCCCGGGTAGAACACCTTCGCCACCTGCGGATGGGCCTCCAGCGCTTCGGCCAGGGCCTGGGCGTTGGCGGAATGGGCCTTCATGCGCAGGGCCAGGGTCTTGGCACCCCGGAAGGTCAGCCAGGCTTCGAAGGGGCTGGAACTGCCGCCGGCATTGATCTGGAAGCGTCGCGCCTGGGCGATCCACTCGGCGTCGCCGACGAGGATGCCGCCGGTGGCGTCACTGTGGCCGTTGAGGTACTTGGTGGTGCTGTGCAGCACCAGGTCGGCACCGGCCGCCAGCGGGTTGTAGAGCGCCGGGGAAAGGAAGGTGTTGTCCACCAGCAGCTTCAGCCCGTGGGCCTTGGCCAGCCTGGCCAGGGCGGGGATGTCGCTGATGCGCACCAGCGGGTTGGAGGCGGTTTCGGTGTAGATCAGCCGCGTGGCCGGGGTGATGGCCGCTTCCACCGCCGCCAGGTCGTTGATCTCCACCAGGGTGGCGCTGATGCCGAAGCGCGCCAGTTCATTCTCGATCAGGCTCTGGGTGGTGCCGTACAGCTCGCGGCTGGCGATCAGGTGGTCGCCGGCATTCAGCCGCCCCAGCAGCGCCGCGCTCACCGAGGCCATGCCGGAAGCGGAGAACAGCGCCGCCTCGCCGCCTTCCAGGTCCCGCACCAACTGCTCCAGCGCCGCCTGGTTGGGGTTGGCGATGCGGGTGTACATGTAGTTGTCCGGGTTGCCGGCGAGGAAGTCGTCCACCTGTTCCAGGTTGTCGTAGACGAACACCGAGGACTCGTAGATGGGCAGCGTCTTCGGGCGGGTGACCATCTGCTGGTCGACATCGTTGCCGCTGTGCACCGCGCGGGTGGAAAGGCCGGGTCTGGATTCAGGCATGGGGAATTCTCCAAAGGCAGGCGAGCGCGTGGGAGCGAATTCATTCGCGATGGACCGCGCAGCGGTCCCAGGCCTTGCAGCGCGTGCCTGCGGCACGCATTCGCGGATGAATCCGCTCCCACATAAAAAGAACGCCGACGATAGTCGAGACTCGTCGGCGTGAGGAGAGGCGCGGCGTTCGCCGCACCACCGTGGCTTGCGGTTGATCAGAAGGCCGGCACGACCGCGCCGGCGTATTTCTGCTCGATGAAGGCCTTCACTTCCGGGCTGGTCAGCGCGGCGGAGAGTTTCTTGATGGCGTCGCTGTCCTTGTTGTCCGGGCGGGCCACCAGGTAGTTCACGTAGGGCGACGTGCTGTCTTCCAGCACCAGCGCGTCCTTGGACGGGTTGAGCTTGGCCTCCAGCGCGTAGTTGGTGTTGATCAGCGCCAGGTCCACCTGGTTCAGCACGCGCGGCAGCAGGGCCGCTTCCAGTTCCTTGAACTTGAAGTGGTGCGGGTTCTCGGCGATGTCCTTCGGGGTCGCCAGGGCGTTGCCCGGGTCCTTCAGCTTCAGCAGGCCGGATTTCTGCAGCAGGAGCAGGGCGCGACCACTGTTGCTGCCTTCGTTGGGGATGGCGATGGTGGCGCCGTCCGGCAGGTCCTTCAGGGAGCTGTACTTGCTGGAGTAACCGCCGAAGGGTTCGACGTGTACGCCCTGGACGATCACCAGGTGAGTGCCCTTGCCGCTGTTGAAGTTGTCCAGGTAGGGCTTGGTCTGGAAGTAGTTGGCGTCCAGGCGCTTCTCGTCCACCTGCACGTTGGGTTGCACGTAGTCGGTAAAGACCTTCACTTCCAGATCGACCCCTTCCTTCGCCAACTGCGGTTTGATCAGTTCGAGGATCTCGGCATGGGGCACCGGGGTGGCGGCGACGACGAGCTTCTCGCCGGCGTGGGCCAGGGTGACGGAAAGGGCGGCAGCCAGAGCGGTCAACAGCAGGGACTTCTTCATGATGTTCCTTGATCTCAGGGGCTCCGGCTGGATCGTCAGCCATGAGCGGGGGTTCGGGTCCCGGCCTGGATGGTGCCGGGTTGGAGCGGACGTTACGGTGATTTTTTATAACGAACAAATACCAATTTTTTATTCATATATTCCTTTTGGAAATTAAAAGACACCCCAGCCCGTACCCGACGCGCCCTCCCTATCCACATCGAATGTCGCCCTCGTGAATTGCCTCACCCGGCCTGCCTCACTAGAGTGGCGGCCTGTACCAACACCCCCCGGATGCCTGCCATGCTCGCCACTGCCCTCGCCCGCTTTCCCCGCCTGGAACTGGTCACCGCGCCGACCCCGCTGGAGAAGCTGGAACGCCTGTCCCGGGAGCTGGGGCGCGGCCTGTACGTCAAGCGCGACGACCTGACCCCTTTCGCCCTCGGCGGCAACAAGGTGCGCAAGCTCGAATACCTCGCCCAGGACGCCCTGGCCCAGGGCGCTGACGTGCTGGTCACCGCCGGCGCCATCCAGTCCAACCATGTGCGCCAGACCGCCGCCCTGGCCGCGCGCCTGGGCCTGGGTTGCGTGGCCCTGCTGGAAAACCCCATCGGCACCACCGACCGCAACTACCTGGAGAACGGCAACCGCCTGCTGCTGGACCTGTTCGGCACCGAGGTGCAGTTGGTGCCCAACCTCGACACCGCCGACCAGTTGCTGGCCGAGGCCGCCGAGCGCCTGCGCGCTGCCGGCCGCACCCCCTACGTGGTGCCCATCGGCGGCTCCAACGCCCTCGGCGCCCTGGGCTACGTGCGCGCCGGTCTGGAGCTGGCCGAGCAGATCGAGGCCAGCGGCGAGCGCTTCGCCGCCGTGGTGCTCGCCTCCGGCAGCGCCGGCACCCATGCCGGCCTCGCCCTCGCGCTGGAACAGGCCCTGCCCGGTACCCGCGTGGTGGGCGTCACCGTGTCGCGCCCCGACGCCACCCAGCGGCCCAAGGTGGAAGGCCTGCTGCAGCGCACCGCCGACCTGCTCGGCGTGCCGGTGCCCGCCGGCCTGAAGGTCGAGCTGTGGGACCAGTACTTCGCCCCGCGCTACGGCGAAGCCAATGCCGGCACCCTCGCCGCCGTGCGTCGGGCCGCCGCCTGTGAAGGGCTGCTGCTGGACCCGGTCTACACCGGCAAGGCCTTCGCCGGCCTGCTGGACGGCATCGCCCGACAGGCCTTCGACGGCGACGGTCCGGTGCTGTTCCTGCACACCGGCGGCTCGCCGGCGCTGTTCGCCTATCATCCTGCGGGCGACGCGAACCACGACTTATAACCAGAAAATTAATTTTCTGGTTTTTATGTATTTAAACGAATATATGGAACTCCCTTAGAGTGGCGACCCTCCATTCGCCAACTGCCCCCGCGAGGCCCCCTATGCACGCAACAACGCTCCGTCGTCCCGCCCTCTTCGCCAGCCTGGCGCTGGCCCTCGGTCTCGGCCTGGCCGGCACCGCCGCCGCCGACCTGAAGGACATCCAGCAGAAAGGCGCCCTGAAGATCGGCCTGGAAGGCACCTACCCGCCCTTCAACTACCAGGACGAGAGCGGCAAGCTCACCGGCTTCGAAGTCGAGCTGGCACAAGCCCTGGCCAAGGAGCTGGGCGTGAAGGCCGAGTTCCAGCCGACCAAGTGGGACGGCATCCTCGCCGCCCTGGAATCCCGTCGCCTGGACGTGGCCATCAACCAGGTGACCATCTCCGAAGAGCGCAAGAAGAAGTACGACTTCACCACCCCCTACACCGTCTCCGGCATCCAGGCCCTGGTGCGCAAGGGCAAGGAAGGCGAGATCAAGACCGCCGCCGACCTGGCCGGCAAGAAGGTCGGCGTGGGCCTGGGCACCAACTACGAGCAGTGGCTGAAGGAGAACGTCCCGCAGGCCGACATCCGCACCTACGACGACGACCCCACCAAGTTCCAGGACCTCAACGTCGGCCGCATCGACGTGATCCTGGTGGACCGCCTGGCCGCCTTCGAGATGGTCGACAAGACCGGCGGCCGCCTGGCCGTGGCCGGCGAGCCCTTCTCCCGCCAGGAGTCCGGCATCGCCGTGCGCAAGGACAACCCCGAACTGCTCGCCGCGCTGGACAAGGCCCTGGCCAAGCTCAAGGCCGACGGCACCCTCAAGGCCCTGTCCGAGAAGTGGTTCAAGGCTGACGTGACCCAATGATCGACGGCAGCCTGCAACTGGTGCTGGATTCCGCGCCCTTCCTGTTGAAGGGCGCGCTCTACACCGTGGTTCTCAGCCTCGGCGGCATGTTCTTCGGCCTGCTGCTGGGCTTCGCCCTGGCCCTGGCGCGCCTCTACGCCATCGCCCCGGTGCGCGGCCTGGCGCGGGTCTACGTGTCGTTCTTCCGTGGCACACCGCTGCTGGTGCAGTTGTTCATCATCTACTACGGCCTGCCCCAGCTCGGCCTGGAGCTGAGCCCGCTGATGGCTGCGCTGATCGGCTTCTCGCTGAACATGGCCGCTTACACCTCGGAAATCCTCCGCGCCGCCATCGCCTCCATCGACAAGGGGCAATGGGAAGCCGCTGCCAGCATCGGCATGAGCCGTGGTCAGGCGCTGATGCGCGCCATCCTCCCGCAGGCCGCGCGCACCGCCCTGCCGCCGCTGGGCAACAGCTTCATCTCGCTGGTCAAGGACACCGCCCTGGCCGCCACCATCCAGGTGCCGGAAGTGTTCCGCCAGGCGCAGTTGATCACCGCGCGCACCTTGGAAATCTTCACCATGTACCTGGCCGTCGCGCTGATCTACTGGGTGCTGGCCACACTGCTGGCCCACGTCCAGGCGCGCCTCGAGGCCCGGGTCAACCGCCACGAACAGGACAGCTGATGATCACCGTCCGTAACCTGACCAAGTCCTTCAAGGGCCAGGCGGTGCTCAAGGGCATCGACCTGACCATCGAGCCGGGCGAAGTGGTCGCCATCATCGGCCCCAGCGGCTCGGGCAAGACCACCCTGCTGCGCTGCCTCAACCTGCTGGAAGAGCCCGACGGCGGCACCCTCCAGGTGGGCCAGATCGAGATCGACGCCAACCAGCCCCTGAAGCAGCAGCAATCGCTGATCCGCCAGCTGCGCCAGCACGTCGGCTTCGTGTTCCAGAACTTCAACCTCTTCCCCCACCGCACCGCGCTGGAGAACGTCATCGAAGGCCCGGTGGTGGTGAAGAAGGAACCCCGCGAGCGCGCCATCGCACGCGCCCGTGCGCTGCTGGCCAAGGTCGGCCTGGCAGGCAAGGAAGACGCCTACCCCAAGCGCCTTTCCGGCGGCCAGCAACAGCGCGTGGCCATCGCCCGCGCCCTGGCGATGGAGCCGGACGTGATCCTCTTCGACGAACCCACCTCCGCCCTCGACCCCGAGCTGGTCGGCGAGGTGCTGACCACCATCCGCGGCCTGGCCGAGGAGAAGCGCACCATGGTCATCGTCACCCACGAGATGAGCTTCGCCCGCGATGTGGCCAACCGCGCGATCTTCATCGACAAGGGCGTGATCGTCGAACAGGGCGACGCCAAGACCCTGTTCAGCGCCCCGAAAGAAGAACGCACCCGGCAGTTCCTCGCCAAGTTCCTGGTGGGGTGAGCGGTCACCCCCGACGCCCCCGTGGGCGCGAATTCATTCGCGATGGCGGCGTAGGTTGGATGGCGCTCTTTCCATCCACCCACGGAGTTGAGGGTGACGCCGATGGTGGACCGATGAAGCGTGGTCCACCCTACAGCCACAACAGACCGCCGGGCGCTTGGTCGGTGACCTGGCCAAAATCCGCCAGACTGACGGGTCACAACGCGATAAAGCGCGTAGAATCCGCGCCCCCTCGCAACAAGCCCTGCCTCTTGCCATGAATCCCTCGACCCTCCTCTCCCTCCCCCTGCTCGCCCTGGCCCTTGGCGGCTTCGTCGTCGGCAGCAGCGAATTCATCATCATGGGCCTGCTGCCCGAGGTAGCCCAGGACCTCTCCGTGAGCCTCTCCGACGCCGGCCTGCTGGTCAGCGCCTACGCCATGGGCGTGGTCATCGGCGCGCCGCTGCTGGGCCCGCTGCTGGGGCGCCTGCCACGGCGCCAGGCGCTGCTCTGGCTGATGGGCGCCTACGCCCTGGGCAACCTCGCCTGCGCCCTGGCCCCCAGCTACGAATGGCTGCTGGCGGCGCGCATGTTCACCGCCTTCAGCCATGCCGGCTTCTTCGGCTGCGCCACCCTGCTGGCCGCCGAGCTGGCACCGCCCCATCGCCGCGCCTCGGCCATGGCACTGGTGCTCAGCGGGCTGACCATCGCCAACGTGCTCGGGGTGCCGGCCGGCGCCTGGCTGGGCCAGGCCACCAGTTGGCGGGTGACCTTCATGGTGGTGGCGGGCCTGGGCCTGCTGACGCTGCTGGCGCAGTTCCTCTGGCTGCCGGCCACCGCCAGGCCGCAGCCCAATGCCGCCGGTGCCTGGGACGGCATCTTCCGGCGCCCGGTGCTGCATGCGCTGGGGGTGTGCAGCCTGTCGTCGGTGGCGCTGTTCGGCGTGTTCACCTACATCAGCCCGCTGCTGCGCGATGTCTCCGGCTTCAGCCCGGAGCACGCCAACTTCGCCCTGCTGCTGTTCGGCATCGGCCTGACCCTCGGCAACCTGCTGGGCGGGCGCCTGGCGGACAAGGGCTTCCGCTTCGCCCTGCCCGGGGCCTTCGCGGTGAGCGGCCTGTGCCTGGTGGGGCTGTTCGTCTTCGCCCAGGTGCCGGTGCTGGCGCTGGCTTGCCTGTTCCTCTGGGGCGTGGCGAGCTTCGCCATCTCCTCGCCGCTGCAGTTGCTGCTGGTGGAACAGGCCGGCGAATCCGCCAGCCTCGCCGCCACCCTCAGCCACGCGGCCTTCAACCTGGGCAACGCCAGCGGCGCCTTCGTCGGCGGCCTGTGGCTGAGCACCGGGATGGGCCTGGCCAACCTGCCGCTGATGGGCGTGGCCGTGCTGGTCGCCACCCTGCTGGTGTGCCTGCCCCTGCCGCGCCTGCGCGCCACCCGCGAGCGCCTCCAGGCGGCCGGACAGATCCATTGATCCACCATCCAGCTCCGAGCCGCGCGCCGTGTACCGGAGTGATGGGCTTCGCGTAGCTCAGCCCATCCTACGGGCGGCAGGGTGCAGCATCCGTGGGGTGGATCGCGCTTCATCGATCCACCGCCCAACCCCGAGCCGCGCCGTGCATCGGGGCGATGGGCTTCGCGTAGCTCAGCCCATCCTACGGCCGGCAGGGTGCTGCACCCGTAGGGTGGATCGCGCTTCACCGATCCACCGCCCAACCCCGAGCCGCGCGGTGTATCGGAGCGATGGGAGGGTTCGCGGTACGGAACACCGGGAGCTGCGGGATCGGCCCGGGCGGGCTAGGCTCTGGCCTTTCCCACGCGACAGGAGCACGGACATGGAAGCGGAACGCCAGGCCATCGAGGCAGTGGTACGGGATTACGTAGAAGGCATGGTGCGGGCGGACGCGACGCGGTTGCGCAGCGCCTTCCACCCCGACAGCCGCATCGTCGGGCACTTCGGCCCGGACCTGCAGTGGCTCTCGCCGGAAGCCTTCATCACCGGCCTGCAGGCCAAGGGGCCGGTGGTGGCCGAGGGCGAAGCGCCGGTGTGGCGGCTGGAGTCCCTGGACCTCACCGGCGACACCGCCCTGGCCAAGGTCACCGACGTCTACGCCGGCATGGACTTCACCGATTACCTCTCGCTGCTGAAGATCGACGGCCGCTGGCGCATCGTGCACAAGCTGTTCCACCTGCACGGCTAGGGCCTGTCTCCGGGTGGGTCACATTTCGTCGACCCACCCCTGGCCCCCTCGACGCCTACCCCGCCAGCACCTCGGCGAACAACTGCCGCAGCTTGTCCACATCGTTGGCCGCCAATTGACGAAGCTGCTGGGCGAGCTGTGCATGACTCGGTGCGGGCGGCAGGTTGAGGTGGTGCGGCAGGATCTCCTCACCGTCGCTCACCAGCAGGGCGAAGTGGATGCTGTTCTCCAGCTCGCGGGTGTTGCCCGGCCAGGGGTAGCTCTCCAGCGCCGCCTGGGCCTGGGCGCCGATCAGCGGCAGCGGCAGGTCGAGGCGCTGGGCGTAGATGCCGAGGAAGTACTCGGCCAGCGGCAGGATGTCGTCGGGGCGTTCGCGCAGCGGCGGCAGTTCCACGCGCCCTTCGTTGAGGTACGGGTAGAGCCGCTCGTCGAACTTGCCGGCACGCACCGCCTGGGCCAGGTCGATGCTGGTGGCGGCCACCAGGCGCACGTCCACCGGGGTCGGCTGCTGGGCGCCGACGCGGGTCACCTCGCGGCTTTCCAGGGCCGCCAGCAGGCGCGCCTGGAGCGGCAGCGGCAGGTCGCCGATCTCGTCCAGGTAGAGCGTCCCGCCATTGGCCGAGCCGAACCAGCCGGCGCGGCTGCTGGCCGAGCCGGCATGGGCGCCGGGGGCGTGGCCGAACAGTTCGGCCTCGGCGTAGGCCTTGCTGATGGCGCCGCAGTTGACCGCCACGAACAGCCCCGGCCGCTCGCTGGCGCGGTGGATCTGCCGCGCCAGCAGCTCCTTGCCGGTGCCGGTCTCGCCCTGGATCAGCACCGGCACGGCAGCCGGCGCCAGGTGTTCGATTTCCTCCCGCAGGCGCCGCGAACGGGCATCGACGAACACCAGCGCACGGGCGCGGATGCTCAGCGGGCTGCGGTCGGCGTCGGCGAAGGTCAGCAGGGGTTGGCCATTGGCTGGCTGGCTCATGGACGAAATCTCCCGCCGGGGCCTGCACGCTGGCGGGTCCCGGACGTCACGCGATGAATGGAGGCGCGCCCGGCTCAGGCGCGCAGGCGGGCCAGTTGCTCGATGCGCCCCTGCAGGCGGTAGAGGTAGGCGAAGCCCTGCTCCCAGCGCTGGTGACCGGACTTCACGTTGATGTGCCCGGCGCCGGCGAGGAGGGCCGGCTCGGCGCCCCAGTCACGGGCCAGTTGCAGGGCCCGCTGCGGGCTGGCCGCGTGGTCGTTGTCGGAGCCCACCAGCAGCGTGGGGAACGGCAGGGCCGTGCGGGGGATCGGCGCGAAGCCGGTGAGCGCGTCCGGGCAGCCGGGGCGCTCCACATCCGCCGGGGCGACCAGCAGCGCACCGCGCACCCGACGCAGCACGTCCGGGTCGGCCTGGGCCGCCCAGTGGGCCACGGTGACGCAGCCCAGGCTGTGGGCGACGAGGATCACCGGGGTGCGCTCGGCATCGATGGCCCGCTCCAGCGCCGCCACCCAGGCCGCACGGTCGGGTTGGTCCCAGTCGGCCTGCTCCACCCGCTGCGCGTTGGGCAGCGTGCGCTCCCAGTGGCTCTGCCAATGGTCGTCGGGGGAGCCCTGCCACCCTGGCAGGATCAAGTAGCGAATGGCCTGGCTGCGCATGGCGAGCCCTCCTTGCGAGACGTTCGATGAAGGGCAGTCTAGGGGCTCGCCATATACCTGTTAAGGAATAAAAATTTATTTGCTTATGCATTATTAGCCTATAGCTGCAGGTCATCCTCGTCCGCCAGGCCCGAGCGAGTAGGATGAGCCCCTCGCTCCCCAGCACCGGAACACGGCGCCATGCAGATCGACGACGAACTGACCCTGAAGAAACTGGAGACCTTCCTCGCCTTCATGCGCGCGGGCAACCTGTCCCGCGCGGCGGCGGCGCTGGGCACCAGCAACGTCAGCGTGCACCGCGCCATCCACTCCCTGGAGAGCGCCCTGCGCTGCCCGCTGTTCAAGCACGAGGGGCGCAACCTGACGCCGCTGGAAAGCGCCTACGTGCTGGAGGAGAAGGCCCAGAAGCTGGTGCAGGATGTGCTCGACATGGTGCGCCTGACCCGCGAGGCGGCGGGCTTTTCCGCCGAGCGCTTCAAGCTCGGTGCGCTCTATTCGCTGACGGTGAAGACCGTGCCGCAGCTGGTGATGGGCCTGAAGATCCGCCGCAGCGAGCTGAACATCGACCTCACCCTGGGCTCCAACGCCGACCTGCTCTACCGCCTGAAGAACCTGGAGCTGGACGCCATGCTGGTGTCCCTCGACGACAGCGTCAGCGACCCGGACTGCGAGCAGCTGCCGCTGTTCTCCGACGACATCTTCCTCGCCGTGCCCACCGACTCGCCCTTCGCCGAGCAGCCGGAGGTGGACCTGGCGGACCTGGCCGACTCCACCTTCATCACCCTCACCCAGGGCTTCGCCACCCACCGCGACGGCGCGCGGGTGTTCCAGCAGGCGGGCTTCGAGCCGAAGGTGGCGATGCAGGTGAACGACATCTTCACCCTGCTCAGCATGGTCAGCTCCGGGGTCGGCTACGCCCTGCTGCCCGGGCGCATCGCGGCGGTGTACGAGAACCGCGTGAAGCTCATCCCGCTGCAGGCGCGCTACCGCCTGCAGCAGCACATCGGCGTGGTCTTCCTCAAGGCCCGCGAGCGCGACCCCAACCTGCTCGCGCTGCTGGCCGAATGCCGCATGTACAGCCTGCGGCAGTAGCTCAGCCGGCCAGGCCGCGCATCATGAAGAACAGCAGCGACGGGCCCAGCAGGCAGCCCAGCGCGGTGTAGAAGGCGGCGGTCAGGCAACCGTAGGGCACCAGCTTCGGATCGGTGGCCGCCAGGCCCCCGGCCACGCCGCTGGAGGTGCCCATCAGGCCGCCGAAGATCACCGCCGTGCGCGGGTTGTTCAAGCCGATGAAGGGCGCGACGAAGGGCGTCGCCACCATCACCAGGATGGCCTTCACCAGGCCGGCTGCGATGGACAGCGCCATCACCTCGGAGCTGGCGCCGATGGCCGCGCCGGTCACTGGGCCGACGATGTAGGTCACCGCCCCCGCGCCGATGGTGGTCAGGCTCACCGCATCCGTGTAGCCGAAGGCCAGCGCCACGCCGACACCGGCGACGAAGGAGGTGCCGATGCCGAAGAACAGCGCCACCACCCCGGACACGCCGGCGCGCTTGAGTTCCTCGATGTTCACCCCGAAGGCCGTGGCGACAATGGCGAAGTCCCGCAGCATGGCGCCGCCCAGCAGGCCGATGCCGGACAGCAGCGGCACGTCCACCAGCCCCTTCTGCCCGCCGGTCATCACCCCGCCCACGTAGGACAGCACCAGGCCGAGGAAGATGGCGATGGCCGAGCCGTGCAGGCGGCCCCGCGTCAGCCTGTCGGAGAGCCAGTAGGACAGCCACATGGTCACGCCGATGACGGCGAAGCCGCTGATCAGCCCGTAGCCGTTGATCACTTTCAGCATGGATTCGTACATGGCGGTCACCGTTGCGCGGGCTTCAAGGCATCAGCGTCGGGCTTCTTTTGCCCGAGACGGTCCAGCACCGGGACCATGGCGAAGCCGAGGACCACCGCCGCGATGCCGGCGAGGATCGCCATGGGCCCGCCGGACAGCGCGCCGAGCACGTTCTGCTGGGCGGCCATGGCGACCACGATGGGGATGTAGATGGCGCTCCAGAACTCCACCCCCTGCTCGCTCTTGGCGCCCATCAGGCCGCGCTTGTGCAGGGCGCTGCCGACGAAGATGAGCAGCAGCATGGCGATGCCGACACCGCCGACGTTGGCGGGAACGCCCAGGAGCTTGCCCAGGAATTCGCCGATGAACAGGCCGACAAGGGTACACAGGGCCAGGAAGGCCACACCGTAGATGATCATTGTTGTTGTCCTCGTGTTCGGGTCGAAGTGGCTTGTTTTTATCCTTCGAATTGCACGGCGCTTATCGGGAGTGCTCCACCTCCTGGCGCAACAGGGCGTCCAGCGTATCCAGGCGGGCGCCCTGAAAGGCGATCACCGTCCCTCTTTCGAACACCCGCCGCGCCAGGCCGCTGAGCACGGCGCCGGGGGGCAGCTCGATGAACAGGCGCACGCCGCGTTCATAGGCGGTGCGCTGGGTGCCGTGCCAGTCGACCACGCGGCACATGTTGAAGGCGAGGTCGTCGCGCAGGCGCTCCGGGTCGTGGATCGGCCGCGCCGTTGTGCCGCTGAGGTAGCGGATCGCCGGGCGCCGCAGCGGCACCTCGGCGAAGGCTGCCGCCAGTTCACGGGCCGGCGCGTCCAGCAGCGGGCAGTGGGACGGCACGCTCATCGCCAGGCGCCGTACCAGCCCGGCACCCAGGGCGCGGGCCCGCTCGGCGACGGCGGCCATGGCGGCGTCGCTGCCGGCGATGACGATCTGGTCGTCGGCGTTGAGGTTGCCGATGAACACCGGGCCCTCGGCCTCGGCCAGCAGCCCTTCCACCGTGGTCAGGTCCAGCCCCTGCAGGGCGGTCATGCCGTAGCCCTGTGGATAAGCCCGCTGCATCAGCTCGCCACGCAGGGCCACCAGGCGCAGGGCATCGGCGAAGTCCAGGGCGCCGGCCACCACCGCCGCCGGGTAGGCGCCGATGGACAGCCCAGCGACGTAGTCCGGCGCCGGGCTGCGCGCCAGCAGCAGGCGGGCGCTGGCGACCCCAGCGATGAGCAGGCAGAGCTGCACCGCACGGGTGGAGCGCAGGGCCTCGGCGCTGTCGAGCCGGGCCAGGTCCTCCCCCAGCACCTCGGCGGCCTCGTCCAGGCAGGCACGCACTTCCGGCGCTACCGGCAGGGCCTGGAGCATGCCGGGCTGCTGGGCGCCCTGGCCGGGAAAGGCGAACAGGCTGCTCATGCCACGTCCTCCAGGGGCTGCCAGGGGTTATCCACAAGCCGCGCGCCAGCGTCGCACTTGAGCAGCACGCGGCGGGCGCTGCCGCCCCACTCGCGCAGGGCCACGCCGCCCTGGGGGGTCTGCAGTTGCAGGTCGACGCGGCAGGGCAGGTCTTCGAACAGCACCAGCAGCTCCCGCGCCCAGGCGCGCGGCAGGGGCTCGGCGCTGCACAGCAGCAGGTCGAGGTCACTCGACCCGTGCAGCACGTCGCGCCCGGTGGCGAGCTGGTAGCCCACCCCGCCGGTGGGGCCCCAGGGCAGGCCGAGGGCGTCCAGCAAGGGCGTCACCTGGGCCAAGGCCCGCAGGGCCGGCAGTTCCCCCGGCGCGCGCAGGCGCAGGTGCTCCGGGGCGAGGCGTCGCTGCACGGCGGCGACCGGCATGCAGGCGGCGAAACGCTCGGCGCGGGTGGCGCCACGCACCCCCACGGCCACCTGGCCCGCCGGGCAGCACCCACGGCGCACCACCACCGGTTGCCCGGCGGCCAGCACCTGCCGTGCCCAGGCCGGAGCCTCGGCGGGCAGGTGGTCCGGGGCCAGGCCCCAGAGCAGGTCGTGTGGCTGGAGGCGGTCCATGGCGGGCTCCCGGCCGGGCCTTACCACTGCGCCCGCAACTGGGCGCGCACCGCCGAGGACGCGGCGCGGTTCTCGGCGCCGAGGCGGTTGGACAGGTCGGTGCCGGTGCCGATGTCCACCACGGCGCGCACCAGGCAGTCGCGCACCCGGTCGAGGTCGGCGGCGCCGGGGCTGTCGGGGTTATCCACAGCCAGGCGCTCCCACAGCAGGCCGAGGGAGGCGTAGCTGTCCAGGTCGTAGGCCATGGGCGGCACCCTGGCCGCCAGGGCTTCCAGCTCGTCGACGCTGCGCAGGGTGATGCGCGCGGCAGCGGCCTTGCCCATGGCGTGGACCATCACCCCGGCGTCGTCCAGGGCGATCAGCCGCTGGGCCTGGTAGCCGTGGGCGAGAAAGGCGCCGGACATGGCCTTGCCCACCAGCAGGCCGATCACCGGGTGCCCGGCGAGGCGGGCACGGGCGTAGGCGTCCACCGCGCCGGCCAGGGCCTGGTGGATGCCCAGGGCCTCTTCGCGGCGGCCGTAGGCCTGGCTGGGCACGTCCACCACCGCCACCAGCACGCGCTTGTCGGCACGCCCGGCATCGGCCTGGATGGCGTCATCCACGGCCTTGGCCAGGCCCCAGCCTTCCAGCAGGCCCACCTCGCCGTTGCGGGCGCGGGGGAAGGGGTTGCGCGGGTCGGGCACCACGGCGATGAAACGCGCGGCGCGGCTGCCCACCTCGCCGTCGATCACCTGCACCGAAGCGGGGAAGCCCGCCAGCGGGGTGCCGCTGGCCAGGCCGTGCAGCCAGTTCAATCCTCGGCTCATTGCAGCTCTCCCTGGTAGAGGGCGCGCACCTGGGCGGCGTCCAGTTGGTCACAGTCCTCCCCCAGCCGGGCCAGGCGGGCGAGGAATTCGTCGGGGCGGCGGCAGCGCGGGGCGGCGGGTTCGCCGGCCGCCAAAAGGCCGGCCAGGGCCTCGCGCAGGGCGACCACGTCATCGGCCACGTAGGCGTCGGCCAGGCCGCAGGCGTGGCGCTGTTCGCCACCGGTGAGGCTCCAGATGAAGGGCCGGTCGCGGGCGTCGTACTCCTCGATGCCGGCTTCCTGCTCGATCACCTGGGGGCCGTTGAGGCCCAGGCGCGCCTCGCGGGTCACCAGGAGGTGGCTGCACAGGCCGGCAGCGATGGACATGCCGCCGAAGCAGCCGACGGCCCCGGCGATCACGCCCACCACCGGCTGGTGCTGGCGCAGCGCGACGATGGCGGCCTGGATCTCGGCGATGGCGGCCAGGCCCAGGTTGGCTTCCTGCAGGCGCACGCCGCCGGTTTCCAGCAGCAGTACGGCGGCGGTGGGGATGCCCTGGCGGTTGTCTTCCACCGCCAGCTCCAGGGCGCCGGCGATCTTGGCGCCGCCGACCTCGCCCAGGCTGCCGCCCTGGAAGGCGCCCTCGATGGCGGCGATCACCAGGGGGCGGCCATCGAGGCTGCCCTTGGCCACCACCACGCCGTCATCGGCCTGGGGCACGATGCCCTGCTGCACCAGCCAGGGCGACATGACGCGATCAAAGGGACCGAGCAGTTCGCGGAACGTGCCGGCGTCCAGCAGCGCGCGGGCCCGCTGGCGAGCGCCCAGTTCGACGAAGCTGCGGGCCGCCAGCAGGCGGGCGGTATCAGTCATGGGCCACCTCCTCCAGGGCCTGCTCCAGGCGCAGGCGCACCACCCCCGGCGTGGCGCCGAAGTCGTGGATGTCGATGTTCAGGGCCGGCAGCTGCTGGCCGGCGAAGAGGCGCTGGAACAGCTGCGTCCAGCGCGGGCCGCTGCCGTTCACCGAGGTGATCACCTGGATCGCCAGGGTGCCGGCACGGCCGGGCTCCAGCAGCACTTCCAGGTCGCCGGAGCCGACGCAGCCCACCAGGGCGCGGCCGCGAGCGGGTTGCCCGGCGGGGAATTCGAAGGTCAGGGTTTCCATGTCACAGGCTCCCGGCTTGATCGAGGAACAGGCAGGCGGCCAGCAGGTCGGCGGCTCCGCCCGGGGATACGTTGAGGGCCAGCAGGCGCGCCTCCAGTGCGCGCAGCTGACGGCGCCCGGCGAGGCTGGCGGCGCCCCCGGCGGCGAGCACCGCGCGGGCACCGGCGCGGGTGGCCTGCAGCCCTTCCGGGCCGGCGCGCCAGAGCACGCAGGTGTCGGACAGCTCGGCCATGATCGCCAGCAGCGCATCGAGCCGGGCGTTCTGCTCGCCGGCTCCGGCCGCGCGGCTGCGCTGCAGCTGTGGCAGGCCGTGGTCGAGGGCGGCGGGGAAGCCCAGCTGGGCTTCTTCCCGCGCACCGCGCACGCCGTAGCGACGGCACACCTCGGCCCCGTGGCTGCGCGGCGCAGGGGCGGCGGGGTCGTCGATCAGGGCGATGCGCGCGGCCCGCAGGGCGATGGCGCGGGCGTCGCGGCTGTCGGGCTCCAGCGCCCAGGCCGCCACCAGCAGGCCGAGGGCCCAGATGGCCCCCCGGTGGGTGTTGACCCCGCCGGTGGTGGCGAGCATCGCCGCCTCGCCTTCGCGGCCGATGCGGCCCAGGGCTTCGCGCAGGGGCGCGCCGACCTCGCGGTGCTGCAGGGCGGCCTCGGCCATCTGCCGGAAGCAGGGCCAGAGCGACAGCGCCGAGGCGTGCATCAGGCCCAGGTGCAGGTCGCTGTGGGCGCCGCTGCCGCGCCGGTCCACCAGGCCCGGCTTGGGCGTGAGGTCGGCCTCGTCGATCAGGGCGTCCACCGCCCGGTCCGCCAGCCAGTCAGCCAGGGGCAGGTCGGCGTCGCGTAACGTGAGTGCGCTCATCACCAACTCCTGAAGCGGGCGGGCGGGTTGTAGAGGCCGCCGGACCACTCCACCAGCTCGGCGATGCTCTTGGCGGCGAGCAGTTCGCGGCTGGCGTCGGTGCGGCGGATGCCGAGGTCCTCGGGCAGGGCGATCAGCCCTTCGCGGCGCATGCGCTCGGTGTCCCTGGGGTCGTGGCGCAGGCCGATGGCGGTGACCCCGGCGACGGCGGCGATCATGGCGCGGCGTTCTTCATCGGAGCGCGCCTTGTACAGGTAGGCGATGCCTTCCTCGGTGAGCAGGTGGGTGACGTCGTCGCCGTAGATCATGATCGGCGCCAGGGGCATGCCGGTCTTCCGGGCCACGTCGACGGCGTCGAGGGTCTCGACGAAGGTGGGTTTGCCGCCTTCCTGGAAGGTTTCCACCATCTGCACCACCAGCTTCTTGCCGCGCGCCAGCAGGGCCTCGGGTTCGGCGCGCATGTCCAGCCAGGCGGGGGTGGAGTGACGGCGGCCGCGCGGGTCGTGGCCCATGTTCGGCGCACCGCCGAAGCCCGCCAGGCGGCCCCGGGTGACGGTGGAGGAATGGCCATCGCCGTCCACCTGCAGGGTGGCGCCGATGAACAGGTCCACCGCGTACTGCCCGGCCAGTTGGCAGAGCATGCGGTTGGAACGCAGGGAGCCGTCGCGGCCGGTGAAGAACACGTCCGGGCGCTGGGCGATGTAGCCCTCCATGCCCAGCTCGGTGCCGAAGCAGTGCACGCTTTCCACCCAGCCGGTCTCGATGGCGGGGATCAGCGTCGGGTGCGGGTTGAGCGTCCAGTTGCGGCAGATCTTGCCCTTCAGGCCCAGGGATTCGCCGTAGGTGGGCAGGATCAGCTCGATGGCGGCGGTGTTGAAGCCGATGCCGTGGTTGAGGGACTGGACGTTGTGTTTCTCGTAGATGCCGCGGATCGCCATCATCGCCATCAGCACGTGCACCGGCTTGATGTGGCGCGGGTCGCGGGTGAACAGCGGCTCGATGTAGAAGGGCTTGTCGGCCACCACCACGAAGTCCACCCAGGAAGCGGGGATGTCCACCCGCGGCAGGTCGCGCACGTCGTCCACCAACTGGTTGACCTGGGCGATGACGATGCCGTCGGAGAAGGCCGTGGGCTCCACCAGGGCCGGGGTGTCTTCGGTGCTGGGGCCGGTGTAGAGGTTGCCCTCGCGGTCGGCCATGAAGCCGGCCACCAGGGTGACGTTGGGGATCAGGTCCACCACCAGCCGCGAGTACAGCTCGATGTAGGTGTGGATGGCGCCGACTTCCAGCAGGCCGTCTTCCATCAGTTGGCCGATGCGCAGGCTCTGCGGGCCGGCGAAAGAGAAGTCCAGCGTGCGGGCGATGCCGCGCTCGAACAGGTCCAGGTGCTCGGCGCGGCTGACGCTGGGCATGATCATGTGCAGGTCGTGCAGGCGGCCGGGGTCGACCTTGGCCAGGGACCGGGAAAGGAAGTCCGCCTGCTTCTGGTTGTTGCCTTCGAGCACCACGCGGTCGCCGGGGGCGATCAGGGCTTCGAGGGCCTCGACGATACGCTCGCCGGGCAGCACCGCGCCGTCGGCGAGGTGGCGCACGCGGTCGAGGCGGCGCTGCTTTTCCGCGCGCCGACGCGACCACTGCGGCGGGGAGGTGGGTGTTGTTGTCATGGTGGCTCCACGGGTTCCGCTGTCGTGGAGCGCACCTTAGGAGCGCGGCCGATGGGTCATCAATCAAGCCCGGCGGCGGATCGTTACGGTGAGGTTAACGATCCATCGCGATATCTGCTCGGAGCGTCGCCAGATGCAGGGTGGACCACGCTCCATCGGTCCACCACGCAGTGCCGACCGGGGCTCCGATGGTGGACGTGAAAGGCGACGTCCACCCTACAGGGCGATCTCCGAGCCGCGCGCGGTAGCGGATGTAGGGTGGACCGCGCTCCATCGGTCCACCACGCGGTGCCAACCGGGGCTCCGATGGTGGACGTGAAAGGCGACGCCCCCTGCGCGCTGCGCCGGGAGGAAGCGGAGCACCCGGCCGATCTTTGACAGAAGCCAACCCGCCCCCGAGCATCCCCTGTCCACAACGGAGGAGACACCCGTATGACGCGCTTTATCGCCCACACCGCCCATCGAAGCGAGTTTCCCGAACCGCTGGCATTCACGGCCGGCGAGCCCCTGGTGATCGGCGAGTGCTACGACGGCCAGGAAGGCTGGGAGCACTGGTATTTCTGCACTCTGCCCGGAACCCCCTCGCAACCCGGCGGCTGGGTGCCGGCCCAGGTGATCGAGTGGGGGGACGTGGTGGACGGCATCCAGCACGGCCGAGCCCGGGAGGACTACACGGCGCGCGAGCTGGACGTGGAGTGCGGCGACATGCTTCAAGGGGGCCGGCAGCTTAATGGCTGGGTCTGGTGCGAACACCTGCCGTCCCTGCGCACAGGCTGGGTGCCCTTGTCCGTGCTGGAGGCGCTGGCCTCGTAGCGGCTTCCCGATACCGGATGTAGGGTGGACCACGCTCCATCGGTCCACCACGCGATGCCGACCGGGGCTCCGATGGTGGACGTGAAAAGCGACGTCCACCCTACGGG